>JAFVRU010000171.1 GCA_017504065.1 Clostridia bacterium | reverse complement strand
GAAGGTTTCTATCGTTGTTGACGGAGAGTTCGCTAAGCGTATCGCAGCGGCGGCGTTCTTAAAAGACGGCGGCGAGAGCAGTAAAATCGTCAAAGCGGCGGCTGAAGACGGTTATGATAGATTGATTGCACCGTCCATTGAACGCGAAATCCGCGCACAGCTGTTCGACGACGCGAGCGAGCAGGCGATTAAAATGTTTGAATTGAACTTAAAGCCTTTGTTGATGCAACCGCCCGTAAAGAATAAAATTACGATGGGTTGGGACCCTGCGTTTCGGACGGGCTGTAAAATTTGCGTCGTAGACGGTACAGGCAAGGTTTTGGATAAGACGGTCGTATTCCCGACGCCGCCGCAAAACAAAACGGAAGAAGCCAAGGTCGTATTGAAAAAACTCATTGAAAAATACGGCGTAGAAGTCATTTCTTGCGGGAACGGCACGGCGAGCAAAGAAAGCGAAATTTTCATAGCCGAACTCATCAAAGAGATTCGAAGCGAAACGGGTAGAGAAGTGGGCTATGTGATCGTCAACGAAGCGGGGGCGAGCGTGTATTCGGCAAGCGCGCTCGGCGCGGAAGAATTCCCCGATTACGACGTTACGGCAAGAAGCGCGGTTTCGATTGCAAGAAGATTGCAAGACCCGCTGGCAGAGCTCATTAAAATCGACCCGAAATCCATTGGCGTTGGGCAGTACCAACACGATATGAACGAAAAACGCTTGGACGGCGCGTTGGCGGGCGTATTGGAAGATTGCGTGAACAGCGTCGGAGTGGACTTGAATACGGCGAGCGTTTCACTTTTGAAATACGTAGCGGGTTTGAATGCTTCCGTGGCGAAAAATATCGTAACGTACCGTGAAGCGAACGGGAAATTCAAATCCCGTCGTCAGCTTTTGAAAGTCCCGAAATTGGGAGAAAAAGCTTATACGCAATGCGCGGGCTTCTTACGGATCGACGACGGCGACAATATTTTGGATAATACGGCGGTACATCCCGAATCCTATGAAAAGGCGGAAAAATTACTCGCGTTATTTTCCTATACGAAAGCGGATGTGAAAGCCAAAAAGATTTCCGATCTTGCGGAAAAAATCAAAGCCTACGGTCAAGCCAAAGCGGCAAAAGAAACCGACTTGGATCAGGAAACGCTTACGGACATCGTAACGGAACTCATGAAGCCGGGTAGAGATATTCGGGACGCTTTACCTGCTCCGATGCTCCGCAAAGATATTATGGGTATGGAAGACTTAAAAGTGGGTATGGAAGTAACGGGTACGGTTCGAAACGTTGTAGATTTCGGCGCGTTTATCGATATCGGAGTGCATCAGGACGGGCTTGTCCACATTTCCGAAATTACCGACCGCTATATCAAGCACCCGTCCGAAGTATTAAAAGTCGGGCAAATTGTCAAGGCTCGTATAAAAGAAGTCGATTTGAAGAAAAAACGGATTGGGCTCACGATGAAAAGTCGGAACGGGCAATAAAACGCTTGACAATTTTTGGAAAATATACTAAAATAAAGGAAATCTTAAGAAACGGAGAAATACGGATATGTTGGAAAAAATTCAAGCAATGCTTGCGGAAGCTTTGAACTTGCCCTTGGAAAAGGTTACCCCTGACGCAAAGATCGTGGACGATCTCGGCGCGGATTCTTTGGACGTTGTCGAATTGCTCAGTCAATTAGAAGACGAGTATGGGATTATTATTCCCGACGACGAAGTGGAAACGCTCGTTACGGTTTCGGACGTCGCAAAGGAATTGGATAAGCTTATTAAATAAACGATAAGTCGAATAGCCCTTGAAGGGATACCTTTGGGGGCTTTCTTTTTGATTATAAGGAGAGATGTGTAAATGTTACAGGTTACAGGCGTTTCGTTGCAATACGGTAGCAAAAAATTATTCGAAGATGTTAATTTGAAGTTCACGAAAGGGAACTGTTACGGGATCATCGGCGCAAACGGCGCGGGAAAATCTACGTTCTTGAAAGTCCTTTCGGGGGAAATTGAACCGCAAAAAGGCTACGTTTCGTTGGACAAGAACGAGCGTATGTCCGTCTTACAACAAAACCAAAACATGTACGACAACGAAACGGTGTTGCGTACGGTTATGCTCGGTTATAAACGGCTCGTGGAAATCATGGACGAAAAGGACGCGTTGTATGCAAATCCCGATTTTTCGGAAGAAGACGGGATTCGCGCTGCGGAACTTGAGAGTGAATTTGCCGAAATGGACGGGTACGACGCGGAATTCCAAGCCGCGCAGCTTTTGAACGCGTTGGAAATCGATGAGAAGTATCATTACGCGTTAATGGGTGATTTGGACGCGAAGCAAAAAGTCCGCGTATTGTTGGCGCAAGCCTTGTTCGGTAATCCCGACGTGTTGCTTTTGGACGAGCCTACGAACAACTTGGACATCAAAACGGTGCGGTGGCTCGAAAACTATTTAATGGATTATGAAAATACAATTATTATCGTATCGCATAACCGACATTTCTTAAATAAGGTCTGTACGAATATTTGCGACGTGGATTTCGGAAAAATCAATATGTTCGTTGGGAACTACGATTTCTGGTATCAAACGAGCCAGCTTCTCGCCCGTCAACAAAAGGAGCAAAACAAGAAATCCGAACAACGTGCCAAAGAATTGCAGGAATTTATCGCGCGATTTGCCGCAAACGCTTCCAAATCCCGTCAAGCTACTTCGAGAAAAAAAGAGCTTGAAAAACTCACGATCAACGATTTCAAGCCTTCGCTTCGGAAATATCCGTTCATCGATTTCAAATTCGAGAAAGAGATCGGCAACGATATTTTAATGGTGGAAGGCTTGACGAAGAAGGGCTATTTTGAAGATATTACCTTTACCGTGCAACGCGACGAGAAAATCGGGATCGTATCGGATAAAAGTACGACGCTTACGATGCTCTACGATATTTTAATGGGCAAGGAACAACCCGACGCAGGTACGGTGAAATGGGGGAAAACGATCAGCGTATCCTATTTCCCGCAAAATAATAACGAATATTTCGAAAACTGCGATTTAAATCTCGTAGAATGGCTTTCGCAATTTTCCAACGACCATTATGAAGAATATTTGCGCGGCTGGCTTGGCAGAATGTTGTTCTCGGGAGAAGAAGCTCTGAAAAAAGCGAAAGTACTCTCGGGCGGCGAAAAAGTCCGTTGTATCCTTGCAAAAATGATGCTGGAAGGCAGCAATTTCTTGATTTTCGACGAACCGACCAACCATCTCGACTTGGAATCTATTACGGCTTTGAACAACGGGTTGAGCCATTATCGCGGCTGCATGCTGTTGACGTCGCATGACCAAGAACTTATGAACACCGTTGCGAACCGTATCATCGAAATCAACGGTAAAAAGAAGTACGACCGTCAGGTAACTTACGACGAATACATCGATGAAATGCCGTAAAATTAGATATTTTCGCCATTTTTCGACATTATTGCATAATATTTT
>JAFVRU010000170.1 GCA_017504065.1 Clostridia bacterium | reverse complement strand
GAATAAAGCGATACTCTCTTACTCAAGTCGAACGGCGGCGCAAGAACTTGCCGAATATTTGGCTGCCGAGATTGTGGAAAAACGCAATCTGGAATGGTTGAAAAGCGTCGTGGAAACCGTGATGGAGCGATTGAGCGAATCCGAAAAAACGTTGCTCGGGGCGCGGTATTTCGGGAAACGGAAGAAACTCCGTTCCTTGATGGAAGCAGAGAAAGCGAGCGGGAGAACGGCGAGCAGGCGGCAATATTTTCGTATGCAGGACCGATTGGGGGAGAAAGTGGGCGCGATGTTGCGTTGCGCGGGATTGACGAAAGACGTGTATGCAAAGACGTTTGAAAAAATGAAGATGTTTGATTGGGCGAAACGGCTCGTTGAACGGGAAAAGGAGCATACCGAGCGGGAGTGCAGCGCGTTAGCTTGACGGGTCGTCCGTTTCGTAGGGCGGACGGCGGGGCGGTTTTAAAATGAGCGCGGCAAGCAACGGGACAAGCAGGCAAAGCGCGACGAGTATGGCGATCTGCGCAGGAGAAGACGAAGGTTTTTGTTCGGACGGGGCGGTGGAATCGATTGGAGCGTTCGTTTCCAAGGAAGCGAGATAGTCGGCGTATTCGGTATTTTCTTCATAGGAAAGCCCGACGGGTTTGGGGATATAGCCGAACGTATCGCCTTGCAGGACGTAACAATACACGTCCGAGCCGACGGAAAAATCTCCGTAATAGGCGCAGGAAACGGTGATTTCGGTAAGGAAAGAAGAATTGGTGATTTCCCCGTTTTCGATCTTGTATTTGACGTCGAAAACGTAGGAGAGATAGGGGCGGACGGGAACGTAGTCTACAAAGGTGAGCGCGGAAGTTTTTGCATAGCCGATCAGGCGGCGGTGCGCGGCTTCGTCCGTTTGGTATTCGATTTTACAGTACTCAGCTCCGTATTCCATTAGTTTGACGTAATAGGTTTCGGGTAGGAGAAATACGCCGCGGCGTTCGTCGGGGGCGGAGTAGAAATAGGCGTCGTCCTGTAAAACGCAAGCATAAGCGCCGACGTTGGGCGTGACGGAGTCCGCGCGGGCGGCTGGGGGCGCGCTTACGTGGGAACAAAATAATAAGCAGAAAGATAGGAAGGGCAAAATTGCCGCAAACAGAAATTTTTTCATGGTACAAGCCTTTTCGGGAAAATATTGCGTTCTATCATTATATTGAATAACTCCGTGGGGTTTTTGACAAATAAAAGGTTGTTATGAGAGAAATTGTAGAAAAATTGTATCGGATCGAAGCGGAGCAAAAAAGACGGCGGGAGACGGATTTTTTACGGAGCTATAACGCGGGGGAGAAGAAGCACGAAAAGCAGCTCGCGTTTCATAAAAGCGGAAAGAGAAACCGATGGGTGTTCGGGGGAAACCGTTCGGGGAAAACGGAGTGCGGAGCGGTGGAGTGCGTGTATATGGCGCGGGGAATACATCCTTATCGGCAAAACCGTAGGGACGTACACGGGTGGGTGGTTTCTCTTTCCCAACAGGTGCAACGGGACGTGGCGCAAAAGAAAATTTTGCGGTACTTGCGGAAAGATTGGATCGAAGACGTCGTGATGCTCAGCGGAAGAAAAGACGCGCCCGAACACGGGATCATCGATTTTATCCGCGTCAAAAACGCGCTGGGGGGAAGCTCCGTGATCGGGTTTAAAAGCTGCGATCAGGGGCGGGAGAAATTTCAAGGGACTTCGCTTGATTTCGTGTGGTTCGACGAAGAACCGCCCGAAGACGTGTACTTGGAATGTCGTATGCGGGTCATCGATCGGCAAGGGGATATTTTCGGGACGATGACTCCGCTTAAGGGGAGAACGTTCGTCTATAACGAGATTTACTTGAATCGGCACGCCGATCCCGAAGTTTGGTATGAGTTTATGGAATGGGCGGACAATCCCTATTTGAATCCGAATGAGATTGCGGCGCTCGAAAGCAGTATGGACGAGCGGGCGTTGCAATCTAGACGGTACGGGAAGTTTTTGTCGGACGGTTCGGGGCTCGTATACCCTGAATTTGACGAGAACGTACACGTGATCGAGCCGTTCTCGATTCCGACCGATTGGCAGGATACCGTGTCCATCGACCCCGGGTTAAACAATCCGCTTTCCGCGCATTGGTACTGCGTGGATTACGACGACAACGTGTACGTAGTTGCCGAGCATTACGAAGCGGGGCGGGATATCGATTATCACGCGCAAGAAATCAAGCGGATTTGCGAGCAGTTGCGCTGGCATACCGATTACAAGGGCAGGATTTGCGCGCTCATCGACAGCGCGGCGAAACAGCGGACGCTCGGGAGCGTGAAGAGCGTGGTGGAGTTGTTCTACGAGCGGGGGATTTTGGTCAATCCCGACGTGGAAAAGGATTTGTTTTCGGGGATCGCGCGGGTGAAAAGCTATTTAAACCAAAAGAACGGGTTGCCGAATTTATACATTTTCAAAAACTGCGTGCATTTGATTGCGGAACTCAAAGGGTATTATTGGGGGAGCGGGGACTCGCCGAGAAAGGCGGACGATCACAGTTTGGACGAAATGCGGTATTACTTGATGACGCGGCCGAAGAAGTCGCCTACGGTGGTGGAGAAAACGTCTATTCAAAAGGACAAAGAAAAACGAATACGGGGGTTGAAACAAGGAAAAGTAGGATGGTGAAGTAACATGGCGAAAAAGAAAAAGGAAGCGCAGCTCGACGAAGCGTTGCTCAAAGTGGCGCTCGGGTTCGAAGTGTCCGAAATCACGGAAGAATACGCGGAAGTGGACGGGGCGTTGAAGCTCACGAAACGGAAAAAGACGAAGAAGGATATTCCGCCGGATTTGAAAGCCGTGCAGATGTTGCTCGCTGCGGGCGGCGCGGAACGGGGGCTTGCCGATTGGTCGGACGAAGAATTGGAAGCGGAGCGATTGAAACTGCTCGGCGCGTTGAACGGACAAGACGGAGCGGGGCAAAAACAAGACGAGAAAACGGAACAAAAAGCGGAAAAGAAAACGCCGACGAAACGAAGAAGGTCGGTGGTAAAAAAGACGGTAAAAAAATCAAAATAAGGAAGGTATTTAGCGGTGTTTGAAAACAAAGACGAGTTCGAAAAGGAACGGGAATTGGCGAAAGAGCGGGCGGAAAATGCGCTCGCGGACGAGATTACGCAGGATTTTTTGCGGCGTAGGGAAGAACGGCGTTCGATTGAGAACGGGTGGCTTTTGAATATCAATTTTTTCAGCGGGAATCAGTATTGCGACGTGTCGCCGTACGGTGGGCTTGTGGAAGAAGACAAGCGGTTTTATTGGCAGTCGCGGCGAGTGTTCAATCATATCGCGCCGACGATCGATTCGCGGATTGCGAAGCTGGAAAAGCGGAAGCCTGAGCTTAGAGTACGCGCGTTTTCCGATGAAGACGGGGATTTGATGGCGGCGAAATTGGCGACGGGGGTGCTCAAATACGTGCAGGATCGGATTTATCTTGCCGATACGATTTCCAAGGCGATCGTGTGGTCGGAAACGTGCGGAACGGCGTTCTATAAAGTTGTTTGGAATGAAAAAGGGGGTAGGCAGGTAGCCGTTGACGAAGAAAATAACCCGATTTATGAAGGGGAAACGCAGGTTACCGCTTGTCCGCCGTTCGAGATCTTTCCCGATCGGTTGGACGTGGAAGATTTGGCGAGCGTGCAGAGTTTGATTCACGCGCAGGCGGTTTCGACGGAGTATATTTTCGAGAAGTTCGGCGTGCACGTGGACGGAACGGAGATTTCCGGCGTGTTCGGGTACAGCGAGCCGACGTCGGGGAAACTCCCCATGCAACAGTCGGGAATGAGCGCGACGACGCTCCGCGACGGAGTCATTTTGCTGGAGCGGTATACTCGCCCGAGTAAGGAATTTCCGGGTGGGAAGTTGGAGATCGTTGCGGGCGGAAAATTGCTCTATCAAGGGGAGCTGCCGTTTGTCAACGAAGAACGCGGAACGAAAGGGTTTCCGTTCGTCAAGCAGGACAGTATCCGTTTGCCCGGCGCGTTTTTCGCAGGCAGCGTGATCGATCGGTTGATTCCCGTACAGCGCGCGTATAACGCTGTGCGCAACCGCAAACACGAGTTCTTGAACCGTTTGTCGATGGGGGTATTGACTGTGGAAGACGGGTCGATCGACGTGGACGAATTGGCGGAAGAAGGGCTGTTGCCTGGGAAAGTGCTCGTGTATCGGCAGGGCGGGAAAGCGCCTGAAATGCTCGATTGCGGGAATATTCCGTCTGAATTCAAGGACGAAGAAGAATGGTTGGAGCAGGAGTTCGCTCTGATTAGCGGGGTGAGCGAGCTGTCGCAACATTCCACTCCGACAGGGGTTACGAGCGCGACGGGATTGCAGTTGTTGCTCTCGCAAGACGAGTCGAGATTGTCGGCGACGATCACGAGTATGGATCGGGCGTTGAAAGAGATCGGGCGGCAAATATTGCGGCTGTATCGGCAATTTGCGGGCTCGGCGCGGTTGATGACGCTGACGGGGGAGAACAAGAAAGTGGAAGCGTATTATTTCAACGCCGCGACGTTGACGGTGAGCGATATTCAGTTCGAATCGCAGGAAGCGGCTTCGCCGGAAGAAAAGCGGGCGACGTTGTTACAGCTCTATCAAGCGGGGCTTTTGACGGACGAGAACGGGAACTTGACGACGGAGAACAAGCATCGGATTTTGGAAGCGTTCGGGTTCGGCGGGTACGAGAACGCGCGGGATATTTCCACTCTGCATATCGCCAAAGCGGGAGAAGAAAACCTTGCGTTGCGGCAGGGGGACGTGGAAGTGGACGAGTACGACGAGCACGGGTTGCATATCACCGAGCATACGCGGTTTTTGCTGTCGGCGGAGTTCAAGCGAGCGAAAAATCGAGAAGATTGGAAGAAGCGGTTCTTGGTGCATATCGCCGAGCATAAAAAGAGCGAAAAAAAAGAAAACGTATAAAAGGAGAGATAGGAAATGGAAAATAAGGAGAACGTTTACGGAATAACGCAGGAAACGGAGCAGATTGCAGCGGTAAATACGGGGGAGCGGGTGGATCGGACCGAGATTGCCCCGAAAGAAGGCTCGGCTGTGCCTGATAAGTTTAAGGACGTAGACGCCCTTGCAAGGGCGTACAATTCCCTGCAAGCGGAGTTCACGAGAAGAAGTCAGCGCTTGAAGGAATTGGAAAAGAAAGTGGAAAATTGGAAGGACGGGAAACCTGACGGGACGGATTCGGGGGCGGGAAAGCTCCGTAAGAATGCCGAAGCGAGAAGGGTTGCGGCGAAAGAGTTTGACGAATTCCTTTCGGAAGTCGAAGTCGGACGCGCGGAGAGAACGGACGGAAAACCCACGGAAGAAAACGAAACCTTGGTGGAAACGGTAGGCGAAACGGAAAACGGTTTGACGAAGGTAGGGGCTGACGGCGGGAGCGCGGGAACGGGCAATTCCACGCCGACGGCAAGCGCAACGGGGGAAACGGAAAAGCCGCACGTCGCAACAAGCGGGATTTTCGAGCTTTCGTCCGACGCGTTGTACGAGCGAGTCTGCCGTGACGAAGGGGTGCGGTTGAAGATCATCGGGGAGTATTTGGCTTCGATCGGGAAATCGGGCGCGCCTTTAACGACGGGGGTACGCGGAACGTTCGTTTCCGCGCCCGTCAAAGCAAAAAGTATCGGCGACACCGGCGGTATGGCGTTGCAGTATTTTAAAAAAGCGGTGCAAACGCAATAAAAATTAGAAAAAAAGGAGAAAATATTTATGGTTACACTTCAAACTGCGGATAACGCATTGAAATCTTTTTACTTGGACGCGGTTACGGATTCTTTGAATACCAAAGTCAATCCCTTGCTCGCGCAAATCAAACAAACGACGGCGGACGTGGTCGGAAAGGACGTTAAAAGACTTGTCAGATACGGCTTGAACGGCGGCGTCGGCGCTGGTAGTGAAACGGGCTCGCTTCCGAAATCGGGCGGGAATATGTACGTGCAGTTCACCGCGCCGTTAAAGAACTTGTACGGCACGATCGAAATTTCCGATAAAGCGATTCGCGCTTCGGCGACCAACGAAGGGGCGTTTGTGAATTTGCTCAACGACGAAATGCAATCGCTCATCAAGAGCGCGGAGTTCAATTTCGGGAGAATGTTATACGGCGACGGAACGGGATTGATCGCGGAAGTTGTAACGCAACCCGCGGAGAATCAGGTCGTATTAACGACCCTGAAAAACGTTTGCGAAGGCATGGTCGTAGATTTCTATACGGAACAAAATACTCCGATTGGAGCAGGGAAAGGTAGACGGATTATCAAAATCGATAAAATAGAAAATACCGTCCACTTGGATGGCGAGTATTTGCCGGCGAGTACGATCGGGCCCGGTTCGAGAATGTATTTGCAATCGTCTTCGGGCTACGAATTGACGGGGCTTGCTGCGTTGTTTAACGATGACCCGATTTACGGCGTAGAAAAGGATATCGAGTTGATGAAACCCTATCAAAGCACGTGCACAACGATTACCGATATGAAGATGCAAGCGACGATCGACGCCATCGAAGAACAATCGGGTGGCAAAATCAACTTCATCGTTTGTAGTTGGGGCGTAAGACGCGCGCTCATGGAATACTACAAGAGTATCGGCGTTGTATTGCCGACAATCGATGTCGCAGGCGGTTACAAGGCGTTGTCCTTTAACGGAATTCCCGTTGTGGTTGACCGTTTCTGCCCGCAAGGAACGATGTATTTCTTGAATACCGAAGATTTCCAATTGCATCAACTTTGCGATTGGCAATGGTTGGAAGGGGAAGACGGGAAGATCTTGAAGCAGATCCCCGGTAAGCCCGTGTATACGGCTACGCTCGTGAAATACGCGGAACTTATTTGTACCCGTCCTTACGGTCAAGGTATGTTGAACAACATCACGGAAAAATAAAAAATAAAAGCGGAAGGGCGTACCGTGTATGCGACGAGCGTATTTGCGTACGCCCTTTTTGAATAAAAAAAGGAGAGTGGATTATGACGGTAAAAGAAGTGATTTTGACAGCGGCGACGGAGCTGGGGATTAAGGAAGAAGTACAAGGTTTTTTCGACGGAAACGTATTCGGTGTGAATAAACGGAAAACGGAACTCTTACTCGATTGTTTTAATCTTGTCGAAAACGAGATCGCACTCGATTATTTGCCTTTGTATGCCGAAGACGAGTTGTATTCGGAAACGGGCGTTGTGGAATACGCTGCGATGGAACGCTCCGTCGTTCGTGTGTTACGGGTTACCGACGAGTGGGGGAATCCCGTTCCATTCACGGTGTTTCCCGAATATATTAAAGCGCAGCCCGGGAAACTCAAAGTGGCGTACACGTATGCACCGACCAAAAAGACGTTGGGCGAAGAAAGCGATTTTCGCGTACAAGTTTCCGCGCGGCTTTTGGCGTATGGCGTTGCGGCGGAGTATGCTTTGGCGACAGGGCTTTACGAAGAAAGCGCGGTTTGGGATAAAAAATACAAGGACGCGATTACGGCGGCTTATAAAGCTCGACCGAGCCGTAAATTGCGCTCGAGAAGGTGGGCGTAATGTGGGGTTTGAAAAAGAAAGCTTTACAGGCAAAATCGGAGACCGTGAAATACGTCTATGACCGTTTTAGCGTTTGTCCGAGCGAGAAAACGGATACGCTGAGCGCGGCGGAGAGCCGTAACTGCGATTGCCGCGGCGGAAAATTGACGACGGGGATCGGTATGGAATATTACGCAAAAGGGGATAGAACGTTTGCGTTGTTGCAGCCGAATATGCCGACTCGGTTGTATTGCGTGCAAAAAAAGCTCGTGAAAGACGAAAGCGGTTTAGAAAGGTACAAAACGGCGATCTCCTATATGACGAAGCAGGGCGACGTGCGTATGTACGACGATGCGAATGCGGAGTTTGCTTCGGTTGGGGTATGCGATCCTGCGACGGCGGTTACGTCCTTTTTGTGCTTTGATAAGATCGCGATAACGGCTTGGGCGAATAAAAACGGCGTGCGTTGTTTAAGCGTTGGGGAAGCGTTCAGCGATACCGACCTTTCGGCGGCGAAGGGGGTTATTTGCAGTTTCCATCACCGTTTGTTCGTGGCGAAAGATCCGTATACCGTTGTGTATAGCGATCCCGTTGACCCGAGAGTATTCCATGAGAGCTTGGACGGAAGCGGGGAGATTACCTTTCCGTCTGCGTTCGGGGAGATCGTCGGGCTGCAACCGCTCGGGGAACGGTTATACGTATTTTTTGAGTATGCGATTTTCCGCTTGGAAGCGAAGGGGGCGGCTACGGAATTTAAAACGGCGCAGCTGTATTACGACGGCGGGAAGATTTTTATGGGCTCGATCGGGGCGTGCGGCGACGGGATATTTTTCTTGACCGATCACGGCGCGCGACGGTTCGATGGTCGGACGGAAAAGTCGGAACGGATTGGCTCGGGGTTGGATTTACAACCTTTGGACAACGGACAGATTTGTTATCATGCTACGCACGGGAATACCTTTTTCCTGCGGTTCGAAGACGGGGGCAAAGGCATGCGTACCGTTGCGTTCGACAGCGCGGGGGAGAGCGGATACGATACGTTCGACGTGGACGGATTGTCGGAAAGCGAGAGTATCGCGTTCGGGACTTGGAACGGCGCGGTGGGGGTATTGTCCGAAAAAGGAGCGTTGCCCGACGGGGAAACGTACCGTTTTGCAACGGGTGCGCTGCGGTTCGGTTCGGTAAAACCCAAAACGCTGAAACGGTTGCGCTTTTTCGGGAAAGGCAGTTTTCTCTTGCAGGTTGTTTGCGGGGATCGGACGGTCGAAAAATCGGTCGAAATAGAAAACGGCGATACCATGGTCGAGCTGAAAGAGAAAGCGGAATGCTTTTTCTTGCGGTTTGAGTTGCAAAAAGGTACGGAGCTCACGGGATTGATCGCGGAAATTGAACGACTTACGTAAAAAGGGGGAAAGGAAATGGAGATCGATATTATTTCTTATACGGACGGGCAATATGCGGCGCTCAACGACGAACAAATTCAGGAAATCCGTTCCGCGCAGTCGAAAAAGAACGCGCTCCAGCGGAATTTGGAAAAGGCGATAGAGAAAGAAAAGTACCGTTTTACCGAGAACGGGACGTTGATTTCTAAGCTTTGGACGTTGAAGGTGCAAGAGCTCACGGCTACATACGAGCGGGAAGTGGAAGCGGTACGGCAGGCGTTACTGTTCTATTTGCGGTTCTCGGGGAAGCCTTCGGGGGAAGCGGGCGCAACGCCGTCCTATCCGTTGGACTATTCCTTGAACGACGAAGAACGGTTTACCGTAGTCAAACAATATTATATGACGACGTATACGAACGCCGCGGAGCGGTTTGCCGCCTTTCAAGAAGACGTGTATGCGAAGTCGTATTTGGGCGAACTGTACGCGATGATGTACGATTATTTGCGGCTGCAGGAATAAAAGAAATGGCTTCGGGAAACCGAGTCCCTGTAAGGGATTCGGCAACGAAATAAATCCGCGAACGGATTTGTGAGATTTACCTGTCGGCAAGTGATATTGCTACGCAGTTATATTCGCCTTTGACGGGTTGTGGATTTATTGAATAGAACTTTAGCGTTGCTAAAATATAACTGTTTGCAAAGCAAACAATATTGCTTTTAGCCGCAAGGCTAAAAATATAACTGTATTAACTTAATCTTTTGTGGATAAGAAAAGCCCACTATATTTCGCTTTTTTGCGAAGTATAGTAGGCTACCTTTTTTACGGATAAATCGATAATTTTTTACGGATTGGGCGTTCGATACTTGCGTTTTTCGTCGGGATTTGGTATAATACTACAAAAAAGGAACGGAATTTATTCCGTTAAGGAGAAAATTATGCCGAAAATTGCCGTGAAAAAATTGCACGAAAACGCGACGATGCCGACGTATGGCTCGGAATATGCCGCAGGGGCGGATTTGTACGCGCTCTGCGATGAAGAACTCGTGTTTGCGCCCGGGGAAACCAAACTCGTGCGGACGGGGCTTGCTATGGAGATTCCCGAAGGATACGCAGGGTTGATTTATGCGAGAAGCGGACTTGCGTCCAAGCGCGGACTCGCGCCTGCGAATAAGGTGGGTGTGGTGGATTCCGATTACCGTGGGGAGATCATGGTGGCGCTGCACAACCACTCGCCGATCGAACAGCGCGTTGCGGTCGGGGAACGGATTGCGCAGCTCGTCGTCGCGCCGTTTTTAAAGGCGGAGTTTGAAGAACGGGAAGCACTCTCCAATACCGTGCGCGGGGTCGGCGGATTCGGAAGTACGGGGACGAAATAAGCTATGTCGATGCGAATGAGAAGAAAACGGAATTTCGACGCGAGAATGGAAGCGTGCGGGGATTTGCTGCTCGCCAAAGGCGCGAACGGGATTCTGAATATGAAAGAAGCGGCGGAAAACTACCGCGCGCTTGTCGATTTCGAAAAGGAATTCGGGAACGGGAATCCCGTGGTGCTGGAGATCGGGTGCGGGAAAGGCGGGTTTGTCATCGCGCTCGCGGAAAAAGAACCGAACGTCAATTATTTGGCGTTGGAAAAAATGAGCAACGTTATTTTGACTCCCATGGAAGAAGTCAAAAAGCGCGGGATTGAAAACATTCGGTTTTTGAATATTCGGGCGGAGTGTTTGCCCTGCTATATTCCCGAAAAGAGTTTGTCGGCGATCTATTTGAATTTTTCCACGCCGCTTCCAAAGCTCGGGTATGCGACGCAACGGTTGACGCATCGGAATTTCTTGGAAGTATACAAGAAGCTTTTGAAAGACGGCGGACGAGTGATACAAAAGACGGACGATCGGGAGTTTTTCGAGTTCTCTTTGCTGGAATACGAAGCGTGCGGGTTTGCGCTGGAAAACGTTACGTACGATTTGCACGAAAACGGGAATCCCGAATGGAATATCGTTACCGAATACGAGAAAAAGTGGGTGGACGGCGGCTCGCCGATTCATCGGGTAGAAGCGGTTTGGAATCCCTTGCGGTAACAAACACGTGCCCGCTTCGGCATACGTCGAAAACGGGCAAAATTCGATAAAAAGGAAGAAAAAAGTTATGAAAATCAACGGAAAAAGAAGCGCGGCGTTGGGATTTGCCGCGGTGGTATTGGCGCTCGGCGCGTTCGGCGCAGGGTGCGGGAAAGAGAAAAAAGCGGGAGAAATCTACGTGTATATGCCTGACGGTGCGCCTGCTTTGGCGCTTGCGGGAATGATGGCTTCCGATACGGAAACGGACGGGGTTAGCTATCGCGTCGTAGATCCGACTTTGATCAAAACCAAGGTTACGGCGAAAGATATGGACGACAACGCCGATCTTTGCGTGTTGCCTTTGACGGCGGCGACGAAATTGCTCGGAAGCGCGGAAAAGTATCAAATGCTCGGCGCGGTTACGCACGGGAATTTGTATATGATCGCGAAAGACGGCGTACAATATACGGCGGAGAATTTGTCTTCGCTCGTTGGGAAAACGGTGGGAGTAATTCAGCTCGCCGAAGTGCCGGGGCTTGTATTCAAGACCGTTTTGCAAAAAAACGGGGTGGAATACAACGATTTGACGGGCGGCGGCGCGGCGTCGGATACGGCGGTCAATCTCCGCGCGATCACAGGACCGCAAGAAGTAGGGGTGGCGACGGACGTCGATTGTTTCGTGCTCGCTGAACCTGCGGTAACCGCGCAGAGCGCGAAAGGGTTCTCGATCGTCGGGGATTTGCAGGCGTTGTACGGCGGGGAGAACGGGTATCCGCAAGCGGTGCTCGTGGCGAAAAACTCCGTGATCGAAGACAAGGCGGAGTGGTTGGATTCGTTCGTGCAAAGCCTTGCGGGTTCGACGGCTTGGTTGCAAACGGCGGACGGAGCGAGTATCGTTTCGGCGGTCAGCGCACACTTGGAAGACGGGTATGCGACGACGAGTTTGAAAGCGCCTATGCTCAAAGCGGAAGTTTTGGGTCGGTGCGGGATTTGGTTTGAACGGGCGCTCGATTGTGGGGACGACGCGACGGCGTTTTTGACTGCGGCGAAAGCGGTGAACGCGCAACAGGCGACGTTGCCCGAAGCGGCGTTCTATTGCAGCCGTACGTTCGGATTGGATACTTTGATGTAATTAGGAGAAAAATTTTGAAAAGAGCGTTTTGGAAAAATTTGGCGTTGACGGCGAGCGGGATTGCTTTGCTTGTCGGCGTTTGGATTGCCGCTTGGGCGGCGGTGGGGAACGAGTACGTCGTGCCCGCCTTTTCCGATTGCTTAAAAAAAGTGGCGCGG
>JAFVRU010000169.1 GCA_017504065.1 Clostridia bacterium | reverse complement strand
TCGACGGCAGAGCGTTTTGCTCGCGCAAAACGGCTCCCACCCTCGAATCCCTCTTCAAGTACGGAGAAAAAAACACGGAGATAGAAATTCTATCTCCGTGTTTTTGGCGCAGGAAGAGGGATTCGAACCCCCGTGGGCTTGCACCCAAACGGTTTTCAAGACCGCCTCGTTATGACCGCTTCGATATTCCTGCAGTACGTTTATTATAAACTACCCGAAAAAAAATGTCAATGCTTTTCGGCGGTATTTACAAAAAATCCCGACGCGTTTCCGCGTCGGGCGCTCTTTACTTATTGTAAATCTAATTCGGGCGGTACGTCAATTTCGTCCGATACGTATTTCCCGTTCTTTTTGCGTTGACGGACGCACTCCGAGAGTAGATATTCGATTTGTCCGTTTACCGATCGGAAATCGTCTTCCGCCCATGCCGCGATCGCGTTGTAAAGCTTCGGCGATAAGCGTAAGGGGACTTGTTTCTTTTGATTATCGTTCATAATTGCTCCTACTCTCTGAATGTTTTATTAGTATAAACTACCCGTGTTCACGATCGGTTGCGCGTCGTGATTGCCGCAAAGCACCACGAGTAAGTTGGAGACCATCGCCGCTTTGCGTTCTTCGTCCAAGCTGACAAGTTGGTTTTCGTTCAGCCGTTCAAGCGCCATTTCGACCATTCCCACCGCGCCGTCAACAATCATCTTTCTTGCGTCAATGATCGCCGAAGCCTGTTGGCGTTGCAGCATTACCGCCGCGATTTCGGGCGCGTATGCAAGATAGGTGATTCTCGCTTCGATAATCTCAATCCCCGCTTCGTCTACACGGCTTTGGATTTCGTCCCGAATTCTTGCCGCAACGACTTCGCTCGAACCGCGCAAACTCCCGTCGTCGTCGATTCCGTCGCCCGTCGTATCCACCCCGGGCGCTACGTCATAAGGGTAAATGCGTACGATGTTTCTAAGCGCGCTGTCGCATTGCAAGGACAGATATTCTTTATAATTGTCTACGTTGAATACCGCTTTCGCCGTATCCACGACTCGCCACATAACCGCGATCCCGATCTCCACGGGGTTGCCCAAACAATCGTTGATCTTTTGACGGTTGTTATTCAACGTCATGATCTTCAACGAAATCTTCTTGTCCACAAAGGGGAAGGCAAGGTTCGCTTTCGTTTCGTCGTTCGCGTGCGTGCCCACGTCGCCGCTTTGGTTGAGTTTGGTCTTCGCCGCAGGATTCACCGCTACGCAGAACGGATTTACCGCATAAAACCCTTCGCCCTTGATCGTGCCGACGTATTTCCCGAACAGAGTCAACGTCAACGCTTCTTGCGGCTTTAAAACCCGCAAGCCCGCAAGGGGAATCCAAGCGATACACACGACGACAAGCGAGCCGATCAACGCCGCCGCAAACGCTGCGGTAGAGAGATCGTCTTGAAATACGCCGCTGCAAATCGCGCCTGCAATCGCCAACAGCTCAATCAAAATACACAACACCAACGTGCGCATACCGTGCTTCTTATTCGTCAATAAAATTTCTTCCATAACTTTTCACGTCTCCTTGATTTGATATTAAAATGATATCACAATCATATTAACTGTGTCAAGCGTTTTTATGGGGAAATTTTAAAAATTTTTTTAAAGGTACGTTTCGTATTCCGCGTAGAGAGTATCGAGCGTATTCTTAATCGTTTCCAAGCGGTTGCATTTTTCGGTGAGTAAGGAAAAATTCGAAGTAACCGTCGGGTCGGATAGGGAAGCGTTAATTTCGGCTTCTTCCGTTTCGAGCGCGGCGATTTCTTCTTCTATTTTCTTTACGCGCGCGCGGCGTTGTGCGTCGGCGGCGCGTTCTTCTTTGCTACGATAGGAAGTCTCTTTTTGCGCGGATTTTGTCGAAAGGGCGGGGGCAGGTATGGAAGAACGTTCTTTCAGCGTCGTTTTATAAGCGGTATATTCGTCGTAATTGCCGAGAAATTCCGTTGCCGCGCCGTTTTCAAGCTCCAAGATCTTACCTGCCAAAGCGCGGATGAAATACCGATCGTGGGAAACGAACAAAACCGTTCCGTCGAACGACTGTAACGCCGATTCCAAGCTCTCCCGCGCGGGGAGATCGAGATGGTTGGTCGGTTCGTCCAAAAACAAAACGTTGCCGTTTTCACAGGCGAAGACGGCAAGGGCGAGCTTTGCCCGTTCGCCGCCCGAAAGCATACGCACTTTTTTGTCCATATCTTCGGCTTCCAATTTCGCCTGCGCGAGAACGTTCCGCACGCGCGTTTGATCCCACAAAACGTGCCGTTCCCAAAGCTCCTGCAAAACGGAGTTGTTGGGGTCGAGATTGGCGTTTTCCTGATCGTAATAGGCGATTTTGACGAATCGTCCGAGCTTGATCGCGGGATTTTTGCCCTGCACCAACGTTTTGAGTAGCGTGGACTTGCCCGTTCCGTTATCGCCGACGACGGCGCATTTTTCGCCGCGGCGTAAACCGAAAGACGCCTGTTTTAACAAGACTTTTTCGCCCGCGGTTAATTGTAGATCGCGTACTTCCAAAACCTGTTCGTACGGCTTTTCCGAGTACGAGAACGTGAATCGGGGCGGAGTAGGGGGCAAAGTCGGTTTCTCGACGAGCTCCATTTTTTCGAGCTGTTTGCGGCGCGATTGCGCCATTTTGGTCGTGGAAGCGCGGACGAGATTGCGATCGACGTAGTCCTGCATGCGCGCCCGTTCTTCCTGTTGTTTTTCGTATTCTTTCAAAAGCCGCGCGGTTTTTTCCGCTTTTAAAAGTTTGTATTTGGTATAATTGCCTTTGAAAACGCAAAGTTTTTTGTTTTCGATTTCGTAAATTTGCGAAACCGTGCGATCGAGAAAATACCGATCGTGCGAAACAGTCAAAATTGCGCCACGGAAAGAAGCCAAATATTCTTCCAGCCAAAACAGCGTTTTCATGTCCAAGTGATTGGTCGGCTCGTCCAAGATCAAAAGCTCGGGTTCTTCTAAAAGTAGTCTACAAAGTTTCAGCCGAGTCTTTTCCCCGCCCGACATCGTGGAGATTTTTTGTTCGTAGCCGTGTTCGAAGCCCATGCCGTTGAGTACGCTGCGGATACGGACTTCGAAATGGTAGCTGTCTCGCGCGGCGATTTGCTTGTTTAAAAATTCATATTTTGCGGACAGCGCGCGGTATTCCGCCGAGCGTTCGTCGGTTGCGGCGATTTTTTCTTCCGTTTCGCGCAAGGTTTGGATCGCGCGTTCGTCTTCGGCGAAAATTTCCCGCATTTCCGCGTACACGGTGTTCTCGGAATCATATCCGCCGTTTTGGGCGAGATAGCCGATCCGAATCCCGTTTTTGCGGAACAGTACCCCGCTTTCGGGCTCTAATTCGGATAAAATCAAACGAATCAGCGTCGTTTTGCCTTCCCCGTTCCCGCCGATCAGCCCAATCCGTTCGTTTTCGGACAGCGTAAAACAGACGCTTTCTAAAAGCGAGCCGCCGTTAAACCCGAATGATACGTTGTCAGCTGAAAGTAACATAAAAAACTCCTGAAAGCGGTATAAAATTGCGGTGTTTACGCAAATTGCAACTATGAAAGATCCCGAAAAAATCCTGCAAAAAATCCGCAAAGCGGAAGCGGAAATCGCGTCCGCGTCCCCTGATCACGCCGCGAAACTCACGGGGAAGATCGTGCGGTGGAAAGCGAACGTTTTCGATCGGCGGGATCAGTAATCCCAATCGGGGATATATTTCTGATCGGAAGCCGCTTTGTCCTGCAAAAATAAGTTGTTTAATCCCAGCGCAAGCGCCGTATCGATGACGGAGTCGTATTCCCGCGCGGTAACGGGTCGGGCGAGCTCGGGCAAGCCGTCGATCGCGCCGAACGGCGTATATTGCCGCATTAAACTCACGTAAACGTCGCTCGGCAAAGCGTTTCTAATCCATTTCAGTAGTGCTTTGGAATCGCTTACGCAAAGGGGCATAACGAGATGTCGAACGACCGTTCCCGACAGCATTTTTCCGTCCGACGTCATCTTTTGCGGCTTTTGCGACATGAACTCGATTGCAGAGCTTGCGATTTCGAAATAGTTTTCCTTGCCCAAATACCGTTTGGAAAGGGCGGGGGAATAGAATTTTAAGTCGGGCAAGTAGATATCCACGTACTCGTCGATGCGTTTTAACGCGTCGACTTTTTCGTAACTGCCCGTGTTGTAGACAACGGGGATTTTTGGACGATATTCCCGAAATGCCCGTACCAGGTACGGGATCAAATGCGACGGGGTTACGAGCGAAATGTTCTCCGCGCCCCGATCTTCCAGCTCCCGAAAGATCTCCGCGAGCTCCGTTGGAGTAATCGCTTTGCCGCGCTGCGCCCGTGAGAGTTCGTAGTTTTGGCAAAACGCGCAACGCAAGTTACAGCCCGTAAAAAAGACCGTACCGCTGCCGTTTTTAAAGGAAATGCAGGGTTCTTCGAACGGGTGCAGGTAGTACTTGGCTACGTGTAGTCCCGAAACGCCGCAAGCGCCCGCGCCGACAAGTCGGTTTGCGCCGCATTCCGTTGGACAAAGCTTGCAGTTTTGCAAAATCGCGTCCCACTCGTCGCGAGCGGGCTTTAAAATTCGGTTGTCATTGGAAATACATTCTTCACACATAGCCGAGTATTATTATAACACGGCGGAAAAATTTTTGCAAGCGCAATATAGCGCGTCGAAACAACTTGACAAAGCTTTTCTAAAAGACTATAATAGAATTCCCGAGTATAGAAAGCCCGAGAAAAAACACCAAAGACAAGGCTTTGAAGTGGGAACTTCACCGCAAATCCCAGCGGCGGTGATGAACTATGTTAAAAAGAGGATTTTTTACATGAAAAAGTTTTTTACCAGCGAAAGCGTTACGGAAGGACATCCCGATAAAGTTTGCGACAACATTTCCGACGGGATTTTGGACGCGATTTTAGCGCTCGACCCGATGGCGCGGGCGGCGATCGAGTGTTCCGCGGCGTACGATACTTTGTTGATCATGGGCGAAGTAACGACGACGGCAAACATCGACTACGAGAAAAAGGCGCGCGAAATTATCAAAGAAATCGGCTACGATTTCGGTACGTTCGCGTACGATCAATGCAAGATTATTACGGCGATTCATCAACAATCGCCCGATATCGCAATGGGCGTGAATGCGTCCATGGAACATAAAGCGGGCGGCGAAGAAGCCGACCGTATCGGCGCGGGCGACCAAGGCATGATGTTCGGTTACGCGTGCCGTGAAACCAAGGAATTGATGCCCCTGACGGCTTCGCTTTCTCATCGCTTAGCAAAACGCTTGGCGGACGTGCGTAAGCAGGGGATTTTGCAATATTTGCGCCCCGACGGCAAAACGCAAGTTACCGTCGAATACGTGGACGGCGAAGCAAAGCGGGTAGACGCGGTCGTCGTTTCTACGCAACACAACGCCGAAGTTACGCAGGAACAAATTCGCGCAGATATTAAAAAGTACGTGATCGACGCGATTATTCCCGCTACGTTAATGGACGAAAAAACGAAAATTTATATCAATCCCACGGGTCGGTTTGAAATCGGCGGACCGGAAGGGGATAGCGGTTTGACCGGCAGAAAGATCATCGTCGATACCTACGGCGGCAGATGCGCGCACGGCGGCGGCGCGTTCTCGGGCAAAGACCCGACGAAAGTGGATAGAAGCGCGGCGTATTACTGTCGGTATATCGCCAAAAATCTCGTAGCCGCAGGGCTCGCGGACGAGTTGGAAATTCAGGTTGCGTACGCGATCGGGGTAGCCAATCCCGTTTCCGTATTCGTGGATAGCCACGGCACGGGCAAACTCGACGACGAACGCTTGGCGGAAATCGTGAAAACGGAATTTGATCTTCGTCCGTATTCGATCATTAAGGAGCTCGATCTCCGCAAACCCGTATTCAAAAAGACGGCGGCGTACGGACATTTCGGCTATAAAGGCTTCTCTTGGGAGCAAACGGATCGGATCGAAGCGTTGAAAAAATATTTATAATCGACAAAAGAACAAAAAAACGGGCGTAGCGTTTCATCGCTACGCCCGTTACGTTTACGGTTTACAACAGTACGATACCGTTACGCTTACAAACGCATTTCGTTTGTTCGTCCCAAATGGACACTTGCACTTCGCCGATATGCGCTTTACCAAGTAGTAGCATGGAAAGCCGCGATTGCCCGATTCCGCCCCCGATCGTCAAGGGCAGTTTTCCCGCAAGCAAGGCTTGGTGGAAGGGGAGCTTTCGCCGATCTTCCGCGTTCGCCTTTCGAAGCTGTTCCGCCAAAGCTTTTTCGTCTACCCGTATGCCCATGGACGAGATTTCCACCGCGCAGCCCAAGACGTCGTTCCAAAACAGCAAATCGCCGTTGAGCGTCCAATCGTCGTAGTCGGGCGCTCGCCCGTCGTGCGCTTGCCCCGAACGGAGTTTTTCTCCGATTTGCATTAAAAACACCGTTTTTCGTTCCTTAGCGTACGCATTCTCCCGTTCTTTCGGGGAAAGCGTGGGGTACAAATCTTCCAACTCCTGCGAAGTGATGAACTCCACCGTTCGACAAAGCTCCACGTCGATTTGCGGATAACGGCATTTCAGGAAATCGAGCGTATCGCAGATTGCGCCGACGATCCCTTGCACGACTTTTTTCAAGTACTCCACGTTCCGCGTTTCGCGCGTGATGATCTTTTCCCAATCCCATTGATCGGTGTAGACGGAGTGCAGATTGTCCATTTCTTCGTCGCGACGAATGGCGTTCATGTCCGTGTACAAGCCTTCGCCCGCGGAGAAACCGTATTCCGCCAACGCCATGCGCTTCCATTTCGCCAAGGAATGTACGACGACCGCGTCCGTACCCGTTTCTTTTAAGTCGAACCGTACGGGGCGTTCCACACCGCTCAAATCGTCGTTCAAGCCCGTCGTGGGGTCAACGAACAACGGAGCGGAAACCCGTTTTAAATTGAGCGCCAAACACAGCCGCTCTTCAAAAGTCCGTTTCAACAGCCCGATCGCCGTTTGCGTATCGTATAGCCCCAACGTCGATTTGTAGTTCTCGGGAATAAAAACTTTGCTCATAATCCGTCTCCCGCAGAGTTTATTATAGTACAGTATAGCATATTCCCGACGGGAATGTCAACGATAAAACAAATTAAAAATAATATTTCAATCGAAAAAACAAATAAAAAAGAAAATTGCGTTTGGGGAAAAGTTGTAAACTTGTAGGAGTTTTTCTAATCTTTCCCGTCTTAACTTCAAGAAAAACGGGTATAAATACCGTATAGTTTAACAAATTTCGCTTTGTGGGGCGGTTTTAAGAGTTTTTTTGTGAAAACGGCTTGAAAACGCTTTGATTTTCCGCGGAAATATTGTAAAATATAAAATGGTAACGTGCGGTGATACGCCCTATAAGGGCGGCGCGGCAAAAATTACGAAAAAAATATATCTATCGGAGTTTTTCTAATGGGATTGATCAAATATTTGATGAGCGGCGACGGAAGAAGAAGTTTGAAAAAGCTGAATAAAATGGCGGATCAGGTAGAAGCGCTGGAAGAAAAGTACAAGGCGATGGACGACGAAACGTTGAAATCGCAAACGGCGGTTTTGAAGGAACGCCTTGCAAAGGGCGAAACGCTCGACGACATTTTGTACGACGCGTTTGCGGCGCTTCGCGAAGCGGCGAGCCGTGTTTTGAACATGCGGCATTTCCGCGTGCAAATCATCGGCGGGATCTGCTTGCACCAAGGCCGTATCGCCGAAATGCGTACGGGTGAAGGGAAAACGCTCGTTTCTACGCTCCCTGCGTATTTGAACGCATTGACGGGCAAGAGCGTGCATATCGTTACCGTCAACGATTACTTAGCAAAGCGCGACGCGGAATGGATGGGGAAAGTGCATAAGTTTATGGGCTTGACCGTCGGCGTCGTCGTGCCCGGTATGGAAGACGACGAAAAGCGCGCGGCGTATAAGTGCGATATCGTTTACGGTACGAATAATGAATTCGGCTTCGACTATCTCCGCGATAACTTGAAAACCGATCTTTCCAAAATGGTACAACGCGATTTGACGTTTGCCATCGTCGACGAAGTCGACTCCATCTTGATCGACGAAGCGAGAACGCCGTTGATCATTTCGGGTAAGGGCGAAAAATCGTCCGATTTGTACGTGCAGGTAGATAAGCTCGTCCGCACGTTCTCGGGCGGGTTCGACGACGAATTAAAGGAAGCGGAAAACTCCGCTTTGCAAGCTTTGCGCGAAGACAAGAAAAAGGGCAAGAAGTCCAAGAAAGTCGTCGTGGAAGACGATGACGAAGAAGAATTCGTAGACTATACGAAGATGACCTTGGAAGAACAGGCGAACTACGAAGCGGAGCAGGCGGAAAAACGCGCGGCTGCGCTCGCGGCAGCTCCCGAAGGCAAACGTTCGCTTGCGGCGCAAAAGGATTGGGATTATATCATCAACCGCAAGGACAAGACGGTCGAACTCACCGATAGCGGCGCGAGAAAGGCGGAAAGATTCTTCCGTATCGACAATATTGCGGAAATCGAACACGCCGATCTCAACCACCATATCCAACAGGCTTTGAAAGCGCATAAGCTTTTCAAACTCGACGAAGACTATATCGTAAACGACGGGGAAGTCGTCATCGTTGACGAATTCACGGGTCGTCTTATGATCGGACGTCGGTATTCGGACGGGCTGCATCAAGCGATCGAAGCGAAGGAAGGGGTGGAAGTCCGTAGCGAGAACAAGACGTACGCGACGATCACCTTCCAAAACTATTTCCGTTTGTATTCCAAGCTCTCGGGTATGACGGGTACGGCGAAAACGGAAGAAGCGGAATTCCGCACCATCTATTCCTTGGACGTAGTGGAAATTCCGACAAACCGCCCCATCAAGCGTGTGGATTTGCCTGACTTGGTCTACTCGACGGTGGACGGTAAAAAACGCGCGATCGTCAACGAGATCATGCAACGCCACGAAAGCGGGCAGCCGATCCTTGTCGGTACGTCGTCGGTCGATAAATCGGAAGAAATTGCGCGTTTGTTGACTCGGAACGGCGTAAAACACAATATTTTGAACGCGAAAAACCACGAACGCGAAGCGGAAATCGTAGCGCAAGCAGGTCGGCTCGGTGCGGTAACCATTTCCACGAACATGGCGGGGCGCGGTACGGACATCTTGCTCGGCGGTAACCCCGAATATTTGGCGAAGAAGCGTTTGCGGGAAGAAGGCGCGAACAAAGAAGACATCGAACTCGCGACGAGTATGTATTTGACGGACGTGAGCGAAGAAATTCTTGCGCTCCGCGAAAGATACAAGAAAGTTTACGAATATTATAAAAAGGAAACGGACGCGGAAAAGGAAAAAGTTATCGCGGCAGGCGGGCTTTGCATCATCGGTACGGAACGTCACGAATCCCGTCGTATCGATAACCAGCTCCGTGGTCGTTCGGGACGTCAAGGGGATATCGGTATGTCCGAATTCTTCCTGTCCTTGGAAGACGATCTCGTTATGCGGTTCGGCGGCGAGAGAATGAAAGCGTTGTACGCGTTCTTCAAGATCGACGAAGACACGTGTTTGCAATCGAGAATGTTATCGCGCGGGATTGAAAACGCGCAAAAGAACATCGAAGGTAGAAACTTCGGGATTCGTAAAAACGTCCTGCAATACGACGACGTTATGAACAAGCAACGTATGGTTATGTACGAAGAACGTATGAACGTTTTGCGTGGCGCGAACGTACACGAACAGGTATTGAAATACATTCCCGACTACGTAGCCGAAACGATTTCGTCCGCGGTGAATATCGAAGACATGCCCGAGCTTTGGAACGAAGAAGAACTCAACAAGGCGTTGGAAGCGAAAGTTCTGCCCGAAGGCACGAATTACGTAACCCGCGAACGGCTTATGAAATGGGACTATGAAACGGCGTTGCGGAAGATCAGCAACAAAGTCGCGAAAGAATACGAAAAGAAGATCGAAGAACTCAAAGAAGCGGGTGTGGATTTCCACAACATCGAAAGACGTGTGCTTTTGATGACGGTAGACAGAAATTGGATCGATCATATCGACGCGATGGACCAACTCCGCAAAGGGATCAGTTTGCGCGCGTATGGACAGGTAGACCCGATCATTTCGTACAAGAAAGAAGGGTTCGACATGTACGAAGAAATGACGGAGCGTATTCAACGCACGACGATCAGCGTACTTTTAAAGGTCAAGGTCGAAATTCGTCCTGCGCCCGTGCAACAACCGCTGAACGTACGCCCTGCGCCCGCGCAAGCCAACGCTACGGCAAACGGACAACCTGCGGCGAAACCTGCTGCGCCTTTGCGCGTGTTCCGTCGTCAAATGCCCGAACCGCTTTCCAACATGTCGTCGTTTAAGCAAGCGCAACAAAAGGCGAACGAGAATAAAGACGGTAAGCAATAAGGAAGATCTATGTTTAAAGCAGACGATTACAGATTAAAAATTCAAGCATTGCGCGCAACGCTCCAAGAAGCGGAATACGCGCTCGATATCGAGCATTTACGTCCCCGCCTTGCGGAACTTGAAAAGGAGCAAGAAAGCCCCGACGTTTGGCAGGATTTGGAACGTTCGACCAAGATCGGTAGAGAACTTTCGGGGATTCGGAACAAAATCGAAGCCTACGAAAAGGGCGCGACGGCGCTTTCCGATGCAAGCGACGTCATCGATTTGATCGAAGAAACGGAAGACGAAAGCTTGATCGCCGAACTCGATCAAATGCTCGCCGCGGCGGAAAAGGACATTGAAGATATGCGCATTCGCGCAATCCTGAAAGGCCCGTACGACAACCACAACGCGATGCTCGCTCTGCATGCGGGAGCGGGCGGTACGGAAGCTTGCGATTGGTGTCAAATGCTCTACCGTATGTATTGCCGCTATTGCGAAAAAATGGGCTTTAAGGTATACGAGTTAGACCGCGAAGCGGGCGACGGCGCAGGGTTTAAGAGCGTGGACTTCCGCGTGGAAGGCGAAAACGCGTACGGGTATTTGAAAGCGGAAATGGGCGTGCACCGTTTGGTGCGGATCTCCCCGTTCGACGCGAATAAACGTCGGCAAACGTCCTTCTGCTCGCTCGAAGTTATGCCCGAAGTCGAAGACGATAACGAAGTCGAAATCAACGACGACGATATCCGTATCGATATTTACCATTCCGGTGGCGCAGGCGGTCAAAACGTCAATAAGGTAGCCTCGGCTGTTCGTATCACGCACTTCCCGACGGGGATTGTGGTACAATGCCAAAACGAGCGTTCGCAACTCCAAAACAAAGCGATGTGTTTTAATATGCTCCGCTCCAAGCTCTTGGAAAAGAAGATCGAACAGCGGCAAGCGGAAGCGCAAGCGATGAAAGGCGACGTGAAAAAGATCGAATGGGGCGCGCAAATCCGCTCCTACGTGTTCTGTCCGTACACGATGGCGAAAGACCACCGTACGGGATACGAAAAAGGGGATATCCAAGCGGTAATGGACGGGGATATCCACGGGTTTGTTATCGATTATTTGAAAAAAGCGTAACAGCGTAAAAAACGGCGCAACGCGTCGTTTTTTAGATTAAAGGAAGAAGTATGGCGTATTATCCACAACCCGATCTGCAAAAATCCGCTCCGATTATTTTGGGCATCGAATCGTCCTGCGACGAAACGGCGGCGGCGGTGATTCAGGGCAGAAAAATTTTATCCGATGAAATTGCTTCGTCGGCGAACGTGCAAGCGAAATTCGGCGGCGTAGTCCCTGAAATCGCTTCGCGCGCGCATACCGATTATATCGCGGCGGTGGTGGAACGCGCGGTGCAAAACGCAGGGATCACGTACGCGGATATCGACGCCGTAGCGGTAACGTACGGCGCGGGGCTTTTGGGCGCGTTGCTCGTGGGCGTGTCCTTTGCCAAAGCATTGGCGTACGCTTTGAAAAAACCGTTGATTGCCGTCAATCATATCCGCGGGCACTTGGCGGCGGCGTATTTGGACGAACCGACTTTGAAACCGCCATTCGTAACCTTGCTAGCAAGCGGCGGGCATACGGCGGTGCTGTATGCGGAAACGGAAGCGGAGTTTGAAATTCTCGGCGCAACGCTCGACGACGCGGCTGGGGAAGCGTTTGACAAGGTAGCGCGGGTGCTCGGTCTTTCCTATCCCGGCGGTCCGCATATCGAACGCTGCGCGGCGGACGGCGAGCCTGTGATTCCGATGCCGAAAATGCTCAAAGGCGGCGGGGGCTATAACTTTTCTTATAGCGGGTTGAAAACTGCCGTAATCAATTATTGTCATACGAAAGAGCAAAAGGGCGAAAGCTATTCCAAAGCCGACGTAGCGGCTTCCTTCCAAAGCGCGGCGGTGGACGTGCTTGTGGAGAAAACGGTGGCGGCGGCGCTGGAAAAAGGCGTGGATACCGTTACGGCAGGCGGCGGAGTCGTCGCGAACGGGTACTTGCGCGAAAGCTTGCAAAAAGCTTGCGAAAAACACGGGTTAAGGTTGGTCTTGCCCGAACGCAGGTATTGTACGGACAATGCGGCGATGATCGCTTCGGAAGGGTTAGTGCAATTCCGTTTGGGGAATTTTGCGGACATGACGTTGAACGCAAAGGCGTCCATTCCTTTGTCGGCGACGTTGAAAACGGTGCAAAACCAAAAGTAAAGGGCGCGTATGAAACATTTTTTGGAAATTTTAACGCACGCATTCAAGGATACGTGGCCGTTAGCGCCGTGGATCTTGCTTTTCTATATCGTGATACAGCTCATCGAAAGCAAGGTCGATTTGCAAAAAGCGACGCGGTTCACGGGCTCGATGGGCCCTGCGATCGGCGCGGCGACGGGCTTGATTCCACAATGCGGATTTTCCGTTATGGCGGCGAAATTGTTCGAGCGGAAGTATATCACGCTCGGCACGCTTCTCGCCATCTTTTTCGCGACGAGCGACGAAGCGTTTATCATCATGCTCTCGTCGGGAACGGGCGCAGAGTGGGTGCTGCCCATGATGGCGGTCAAAATCGGGATCGGGATTGCGCTGGGATACGCCGTGGACGGCGTAATGCGGCTTGTTGGGCATAGGCAGGTATGCGTTCAAATCCCGCAAACAAGCGCGGGTGAGCCGACGACGACCAAGGAAATTTTTATGCAAATGTACATGGACGATCGGAGCGTAGAAGCAAACTGTTCCTGCGGACAAACGCACGCGACGGGTAGCGCTTGGGCAAAATACGGACTGTATCCTTTGCTCCATACTTTGCAGGTTTTGGCGTTTATCTTTCTCGTGAATTTTGCGTTGACGGCAATCGTGCACGAGATTGGAGAAGACAAGTTTATCGCGTTTATGCACCGCAACCGCTTTTTACAGCCGTTTATCGGCTGCGCGATCGGGCTGATTCCAAACTGCGCGTCCAGCGTCGTGTTGACGGAAGCGTTTTTAAACGGCGCGATCACGTTCGGTACGTGCGCGGCGGGGCTTTGCGCAAACGCGGGTATGGGCTACGTCGTACTGTTGAAAAACGTTAGGCGTTGGAAACGGAATGTGGGACTGATTGCCTTTTCGTATTTCGTTTCCGTCGTAATCGGGCTACTTTTTAACCTGTTTCCACTCACCGTGTAAAGAAAAAATCCGCCCAAAGTGTTTAAAAAGGGCGGGTTTTGTATTATAAAATAAGTAGAAGAATTCGTCTGAAAGGAGAAAGAACCATGGAAGAAGTAAAATTGACGGGATTTTCGGAAGGGAGTTTGTCGGTTTCCCTTTCGGGGGATATCGATTTGGGGAACGCGGAAGCGTTTTACCAAGCGGTTATGGACGGATATAAACAAACGCCCGGGAACGTTGTTTTCGATTGTACGGATTTGAATTTTATCGACAGTACGACGCTCGGCACGTTTGTCAAAATTTTAAAAGCGGTCAAATCGGACGGGTATACGATGAAGCTTTCGGGTTTACAACCGAAGATTAAAAAACTGTTCGTGATTTGTTCGTTGGATTCGATCATGGAGATTGCGTAAGATGGAAAAATTCTCGGTTTCATTGCCCTTGACGGGTGAATATTTAACGACGGTACGTTTGACGACGGGCGGGCTTTGCGCGCTCGTTGGGTTTGACGTGGACTCGACGGAAGATTTCAAAGTCTGCGTAACCGAAAGTTTGCTCATATTAAAGCGCAACGGCTATCTTACCGCGAACATCGAATTCGGGGTCGGGGAGAGCTTGGCTTGCTCGATCACAGGCGCGGAAAAAGGCGGGGAAAAGGACGATTCGTTGGAAGACGAAATTTCCCGCGCGTTGCTTTCCGCATTGCTTGGAAAAGTGGAGTTTAAACAGGACGCCGACGGCGTGCAAGAAATTCGTTTTGAAGGGTAAGGGCGAGTAAAGGAGCTATGAAAAGCGAAGAAATCACCGAGCTGTTTCGGCAGTACAAAGAGAGCGGCGACGTTGCGATTCGCAACAAAATCGTCGAACAACATCTCTACATAGCCGACATTCTCGCCAAGAAATTCGTAGGGCGGGGCGTGGAGTACGACGACTTAAAGCAAGTCGCTTCGTACGCGCTTTTGCGTGGCGTCGATCGTTTCAATCCCGAGCTCGGTATGCAGTTTACTACCTTTATTACGCCCACGATCACGGGGGAGATTAAGAACTATTTCCGCGACAAATCTCGGCTTGTCAAACTCCCTAGACGGCTTGGGGAGATCAGCGCGGCGGCGCGGAATTTCTCGGCGGATTACGAAGCGAAACACGGCGAAAAGCCGAGCGTGAAAAAGATCGCGGAAGCGCTTTCGATCACCGAAGAAGAAGCCGTACGGGCGCTGGAAGTCGGCGGAACGCTGTCGTTGGACGGCATGGTTAGCGGCGCGGACGGGGAAGCGGAAGGGTCGCTGTATTCCGTACTCGCGGACGGCGAAGATAAATACGAAGCGTTTGAGACGAAAGAAACGTTGCGCGCGGCAATGCGGGATTTTACGGACACCGAAAAAGCCTTGATCAAATACCGCTACGTGGACGAGCTTTCTCAAAGCGAAACGGCGAAGCGGTTGGGGGTTTCGCAAATGTTCGTTTCGCGTATGGAACGGAAACTTTTGTTGAAGCTCAAAGACAATTTGAAAGATACGATGTAAAGGGGGAGAAAGACGGTGATTTTCGAAATAGAAAATTATGCGGCGCTCAAACGGGCGATGGACGAATTTTGCGCCTTTCTCCATGCGGAAAACGTGCATAGCGAAAGCGTTTTCGATTGTAGATTGGTTGCATACGAATTGCTTGGGAACGTTTTGAAACATTCTTCGGGTAGCGCGAAATTGCGCGGCGAGATCCGCGACGGGTTCGTGGAATTAAAAATCTTGGCGACAACGGTATTCCAACCGCCGAAAGAGAGCGTTTGCGCGGAAGTGTATTCCGAGCACGGCAGGGGCTTGTATCTCGTCGATCGGCTCTGCGCGGAGCGGGAAACTTTGGACGACGGCGCGCTCGTGTTAAAAATTCGGATTAAAGAATAAATGAAAGCATAAAACCCGCTTTAATATCAAAGCGGGTTTGCATTTTTTTGACAACGTAAAAACCGAGCCGATCGGCTACGATCGGCTCGGTTTAGCTATATCGTTAGGATAATTTGATCGAGAATTGATAGATCTTCGCAAGCAATCCGTTAGGGATACGATCTCTGTATTGACCGAGATAGATGAAGACTTTGCGGAAGAATTCCTTGTTGTCGCCGCCTACTTGATAGTCGGGAATTTCGGGCATAACGCCTTTGTATTTCAAGATGAACAATTCCGTAAATTGATTTCTTTCTTCCATATCGAGCGAAGCAATGAACGGATCAAAGCTCTTGCAGTTATAGAAATCATAGCCAGCCGTTTGTACGGGCGCGGGTTGCGCGTGAACCGTCGTGTTGACTTCTTCCGCCATTTCAACGCCTGCAACAGGACCGCCTTCGTAAGGATACGCTTCCGCATATTCTTCTACTTCGAAGGAGTTCAGAATTTCTTCTTGCGCGTCCTTGACTTCTTTCTTGCCTTTGCAACGGATTTGTACGATTGCGATGATGATTTGTACGACCGAGATGATCGCAGCGATCAACGCATAGAGTTGCAACGTATCGCTATCTGCTTCGCTTGCAACGTTGACGTAGCAAAGCGCAACCGCCGCAAGGATCAACAATACGTAACGGAAAATGTCGAAGCCCAAGCCCTTTACCGTTCTCAAACGGATATACGCGAATACCGCGCAAAGGAATACGACTGCAACGATCGCAAGTACGATGGTTTCGTACATGGATTTTACTATATACGCTATTTCCAAAACGGGAGCAGCTTTCCCTGCGCCGTATACGACGGAGAAGCAAGCGCCGATCGTAAGCAGGAATTGGAATACGTTTGCCCAAGCTTTCTTGCCGTTTCTGATCGGGGAAAGCAAGCAGCAAAGCAATACGCCTACAGCCGCAAGCGCAACGCTGATGAGATCGATTTTCAGATCGATAGACGCGGTCGCTGCGATGATGCTTACGGTATACGCTGCGGTGCTCACACCGAAGAAGGTAGCCGCTGCAGCGAGCAAAGCGGGCGCTTTCTTTGCGCTAAACAACGCGATGAAAGAAAGGATAAACGAAACCGCCAAGCCTGCAACGAGCACGTAGAGCATTACGCCCGCGAGTTTACCGAGCAAAAGTTCGGTGTTGGTAAGTACGGGGATAACGCCAAACGCTTTCATGTCAGAACCGAACGCGTCGGTAAGTACTTTAAAGAGCATTTCTTCTTCTACTGCGAAGAAGGCATTCAGATACCCGAACATAGGGATAAAGAAAGCAGCGACGCTGATCACGGCAAGAATTGCCGCAAATACGCGGTAGCCTGCGTTCTTTTTCTTAGCGGTGGGATCCAAAGTTTCCGTTTCTTCTACGGGGGGGAGCGCCGAAAAATCTTCGGGCATTTCTTCCGTAGGAAGTTGGTTGATGTTGCTCATAACAAATCTCCTGTATTTGATATTTTGTATGCTTCGTTTTTTCTTATTATAAGAAAACGACGAAAAAAAGAATACACTTTACAGTATTATAACACTTTTAAAATTGCTTGTCAATAAGAAGTGAAAATAATTTTATATTTTCCTTGAAAAACTTTGCCTAAAAAACGCTTTTTTTCTCGGTTTTTCTCCAAGTTTTTTGAAGAAATCCAAAGGAAAAAGAAAACAAGGGGAAAAAGTGTTGAAAAATTTTTTCGTTTGCGTTATAATAAAAGAGCGGCGACGCGTGTATCCATAGGATATTCGCCGTGAAAGGAGAAAATGAGAACTATGTCCGAACTCGACAGAATACAAAAGGAAGTTTCCGAAAAACTCGGCGTGGAGTTTTTCTGTTACGCAGAAAACACCCGACCGATCGGGAAACCCGTTTGCGATAAGCAATTCGACGACGTAACAGACGACGGGGAGTACACGTTTTTCCGATTTTTATACCGTAACGTAGGTTATATCGGCGTATTGACGGGCGCGACGGAAACGCAAGCTCGGTTTGCCGCGCTGTTGCCCGCGTATATCGAACGCTGCGCGGAACGGGAAACGGAACTTTCCAAAACGGATACGTTAAAGCGCATTTTGCTCGGTGAAGCGTCCACAATGGGGATCTATAAATACATGACCAAATATTCCGTACGGGAAGTGCGTTGTTTCGTCATGGTTTTGCGCGTACCCAAACTCCTGCAAGAAGCGCTCGCGGTGTTGGAACAGTACGGTGGCAATAGCTTGGACACCGCTTTGCAAATCACCGAAGACACCTGCGCGGTTGTCAAATTCGTGGAAGACGACGGGGACGAATACCACTCGTCCGTGGACTATGCGGAGTTTTTGGCGCAGTCCTTGAAAGAAGAATTGGGGCTGGACGTATCGGTGGGCGTAGGTCCGACGGTACGGGAATTGAAAGACGCCGCGCTCTCGTACGCTCGCGCGGAGAACGCGTTGCGCTATGCGGACGTTTTCGAAATGCAGGGTAACGTGCATTCCTATCGGGAATTTATTCTCGTGAAAATGATGGAAGATATTCCCGAAAGTAAGTTGGCGGAGTATTTGAGCGAACTCACCGACGAACATTCCAAAGAAGTTTTTGACGACGAAGAGATGCTGATGACAGCGGAAGCGTTTTTGCAGAGCAGTTTGAACGTCAGCGAGACGGCGCGGAATTTATATATGCACCGAAATACGCTTTTATACCGCTTGGATAAGATTGAAAAGGCGACGGGGTTGAATTTGCGTTCGTTTTCGGACGCGGTGTCTTTCCGTGTATTGACGCTGTTGCATAAATTGCTCGGTCGTTGATCGGAAAAACGGGTGTAAAAGGGTATAAAAACTGCGCGCAAGTACATAATTTGGTAAGGAGAACGTATGGACGAAACGCCGAACGAACGGGAAGAATTACCGAAAAATCCGCCGAAAACGCGGAAAAAGAAGATTATTGTTTGGATTACGGCGATTGTAACTGCGATCGTGGTGTTTTTTTGCGGCGGGTTGAGCTTGTGGTTTTCCTTGGATAAGGAAATGCGCGACTTGATCAAAGTCAAAAAAGCCGTCGATAAAGAGTATTATCAAGACGTAGACGACGACGTCTTTTACGGCGCGATTTTCGGCGCGATCAACGGACGGGTGTTGGACGCATATTCCGGATACATGACGGCGGACGAGTACGCGTCGTTAAAACGAGACAACGCGGGTAGCCGTAGCGGCATCGGCATATCGTTCTATACGAAAGCTGCCGACGGAACGGCGCAAATGCTAGTCGTGCGCGTCAGCGGGAATTCCCCTGCGGAATCGGTTGGCTTGCAGGCGGGAGATTATATCGTCGGGTTCGGCAAAACGGAAAACGAGCTTGTCGAGTGTTGCGAATTTGACAAATTTTCCGCGTTTTTAGGCGAACGCGCGGACGGGGAACGGTTTTGGATTCGTATTCGTCGCGGCGAAGAATTGCAAAATTTGGAGCTTTACAAAGCCGCTTACGTGGAAAATTACGTGTTCTATAAGACCAACGAGCGATCTTATTCCTTTAATTCCAAACGGGAGCTTGTGGAAAGCGCGGGCGGGTACGCTTTTTTGGGCGACGATACCGCGTATATCCGATTGATTCAATTCAACGGCAATGCGGTGAGCGGGTTTCAAAAAGCGATGGAATTGTTCCGCTCGGCGGGCAAAAAGCATTTGGTTTTGGATCTTCGCGGCAACGGCGGCGGGGACATGGAAGTTATGCAATCGATCGCGAGTTATTTTTGCAAATCGTCTACGGAGATGTATCCCGTAGCGGCGGTTGCGGACTACGGAGAAAAGCGGTCGAAATTTACCGCGAACGGGAATTTTTATTCCATGTATTTCTCGGCGGAGAGTCGGATTTTGGTGCTTGCGGATTCGAGTACGGCGTCCGCTTCGGAATGCTTGATCGGGTGTATGGTCGATTACGGCGCAATCGGGTACGGGGATATTTGTTTAACGAACGCAAACGGAATTGCCAAGACGTACGGGAAAGGAATTATGCAAACGACGTATCCGTTGGGGCTTGGAAAATCGTCTGCGATCAAATTGACGACGGCGGTGATTCGTTGGCCGGTTTCGGATACGTGTATTCACGATCGGGGTATATTGCCCGAAGACGGCGCGTTGACGGTGGACGAGCAGTTCCCTGACGCGGAGCTGATCGAAACGGCGTTTGAAAAATGGAAAAATTCTTAATGGACGAATATGGCAAAAGCGCGGCTTGGAAAAGCCGCGCTTTCACTATTATGGAGGTGTTCTGAAGGAACGGATAAGCTATTGGTAGGGGTAGTATACCGCAGCAATGCGAACGTTGCGTTGTAAGAGCGTGATCATACGTTGAAAATTCCGCGAAAAAACCGCTTGCCGATCGGCAAGCGGTTTACAGTTTACAAGTTTACAACCGATTAGTTGTTTCTCGCCTTGTTGACGGAAGCCAAC
>JAFVRU010000168.1 GCA_017504065.1 Clostridia bacterium | reverse complement strand
GTTTTACGATCGGTTCTTTTGCTGCTTGTAAAGATAAAGACGACGGCAATTCCAACGGAACTGTAACCGAAGCGGAATGGGAAGAAATGATTTCCGAGTCTACGTTTGAAAACTATACGTTGACGGAATCGGGAACAGTAACCCCTGAAGGCTATGAAGGAACGTATCATACGGCAATTATCAAAATGACGGCAGATAAGGTGGCTGTAGATTTATCGCTTGACGGCGGAAGCAGCGAGCTCCTTATATACACGGGCACATAAGCGATGGAGCAAAAAAACTCCTACGAACAAGTGTTCCTTGCGTTGCTTGCGGATTTTGAAAACTATACGTATGACGAAGCTGAAAAAGTGTATAAAAATTCCGGTGAAATCACGGTAAACGTTACGATGACGGGTTTTGCTGCTACGATCGTAATGAAAAACGGGAAATTGACGTTAACGGAAGACGGGAAGTTGTTGACGTTTGTTTGCGATTGGACGCAAACAACGACTACGCCCGAAGGCTCGATCACAGTAAAAACCGATATGAATTGGGTGTTCTCCGATTACGGTACGACGGTGATTGCGGAATAAACAATCTTAAAACAAAAAAACAGCGGCAGGCAATAGGCTTGTCGCTGTTTTGGCTATTATCACGTATACTTTCAGAAAAACGTAACATACTAATCGCAACGGGTAATGGATATGCGTTTTGAAGAAGTATTTAAAATTGACGTAAACAACAAAACGGAAAAGAAAGGGAACTTAACGTATTTATCTTGGGCATGGGCTTGGGCGGAATTCAAAAAAGTCTACCCCGACGCAAGATACGAAGTCAAAAAATTCGACGGTTTACCATACAAAAAGGACGACGGAGTCGGGGTAATCGTATATACCGAAGTAACCGCAGGGGATTTAACGTACGAGATGTGGCTTCCTGTAATGGACGTGCGGAATAATACGGTTTTAGAGCCAAAAATGACGGAGATCAACAAAACGATCATGCGTTGTTTAACGAAAAATTTGGCGATGTTCGGCTTGGGTTTATATATTTATGCGGGGGAAGATTTACCCGAAACGGATAAGGATTTTCACCCGATTACGGAAAAGGAATTGAGCGAGTTTTGGGACGTCCAAAACGTGAAAAAGACGATTCAATGGTATGAAAACCAACTTGGAATCCGTTTTGAAGAATGGGGAGCGGACGAGTGTGAATCCGTTCGCGCGGTTTTAAAAGAGCAAAAAGAAAAACGCAAAAAAGCAGCGGCGGCGAAAAAATAAAACAGAGAGTTCAACTCTCTGTTTTTCCATAAAAAACGGATTTTTCTTTTTCGGTATTCGGGTACAGCAATCGGTAAACGCTTTCCGCAAAACGATCGATTTCCAAACATTGTAACGCAGTAGTACAAAGCTTTTGATCGTCATAAGCTCGCGCAAGAATCGGATAGTTCGCTTCGCTTAAAGCAGATAACACGTCGCTACGCTCTTTTTTTGCCGCTAAAACACGCAAGTATAAAGGGGAGTTTACACTCTCGGAAATCAAATTCCGATTGATTTTCAACAAGTTTTGCAGAAGAATACGCCGAATTCTTGCCGACGTGTACCGAGCGGAAGTTAAAGCTTCTACAATATCCGAAACGCCCGTTTTCGCGGCTTCTTTCAAAGCGTTTTCCAATCCTTCTCCGCAATCGGGCGTCTGCGCAATTTCTTCCTTTGCGCGCGCTAAAACGGCATATTTTTCAAGCGTTTGAAGCGCGGTTTGCAAACGGTTTGGTAAGTCGGCGGCAACGAATTTAGGGACGAAACGTTGAAAGTCGGTGCAGGTTTCCATTCCATTGCGGATCGCGGTTGCGGAAGCGTATTCGCCGTGCAAATTCGTGTCAAGATAGCCGCTGCCCATGCGTTCCACGGGCAGAATCTCTATCGAACTTTGCAGCTTTAACAACGCTTTCGTATATTCCAGACCGAGTATATTATTCGGGGCGTGGAGAAGCTCGTCGGGGAGTTTCTCTTGCCAAGCTTCCGCGCGAGCGCGCGCGTAGCTTTTGCCGTCTGCAACCAACGTTTTAATTCGATTAGAAACGTCGGCGGGTTCGTCCTTCAAAGCCTTTGCAGCGGTGAGAAATGCCGCTTTGTCGGCGTTTTCCGCTCCGAAACAGATATGCGTAACTGCGGGTATGGAATTTAACAGGTTTACGCCGCCTGTTGCGAAAATTTCTGCATTGGACGTTGCAAAGACGGTCGGCAATTCCACGACGATATCCGCGCCTGCGCAAACGGCGTGTTTTGCTCGTGTATATTTATCCAGAACCGCCGCGTCGCCGCGTTGTACGAAGTTTCCGCTCATCACGCACAAAATCGCGTCGGCGTTCGAAAGCTTTTTCGCTTGTTCGATTTGGTAAGCGTGCCCGTTGTGGAACGGATTATATTCGCAAATTATCCCGCAAATTTTCATCTTGTTTCTTTGAATTCCTTTACATTAAAAAAAATGTGTGTTATAATAGATAAGTAGGGAATTGGGATTCCCGTTTACTATTATACACGAAAAGGAAAAATAAATAAAGCGTTTCGAGGTGATAAACAATGAAGAATATTTTAGATGAAATCAAAAACAAAGCCAAATCGTTGAACAAAACGATCGTGCTTTGCGAAGGCGAAGACAGTCGGGTAGTGCAAGCTGCTGCGGACGCGACCAAGGAAGGAATTGCGAAAATCGTACTGCTTGGCGACGAAGCGGCGATCAAAGCTGCAAATCCGAACGTTGATTTGACGGGCGTTACCATTGTGAATCCGTTGACGGACGAAAGACTTCCCGCATATAACGCGAAACTTTGCGAACTTCGCGCTTCCAAGGGTATGACGCCCGAACAAGCAGCGAAATTGCTTACGGACGGCACGTATTTCGGGGCAATGATGTTGAAAATGGGCGACGTAGACGGGCTTGTTTCCGGCGCATGTCATTCGACGGCGAATACGCTTCGTCCCGGTCTGCAAATTATCAAAACCGCGCCCGGCGTTTCGTCCGTTTCCAGCTTTAATTTGATGATCTGCCCGCCGCAAGGGAACGAATATTGTCCCGACGGCTTGGTCGTGTTTGCGGATTGTGGTTTGAACCCCACGTATACGAGTGAAGGGCTTGCCGATTGCGCGATCGCGACGGCGAATTCCGCAAAAGCGATTGCGGGGATCGACCCGAAAGTTGCGATGCTTTCCTTCTCCACCATGGGTAGCGCAAAACACGATAACGTAACGCTCGTTGCCGAAGCGGTGAAGATCGCGAAAGAAAAAGCGCCCGAATTGAAATTGGACGGGGAATTGCAATTCGACGCGGCAATTGTTCCGTCGGTTGCGAAACTCAAAGCGCCGCAATCCGAAGTTGCGGGACAAGCAAACGTATTCATTTTCCCGGATTTACAAGCGGGGAATATCGGCTACAAAATTGCGGAACGTTTGGGCGGCTTCATGGCAGTAGGTCCGATTTGCCAAGGCTTTGCGAAGCCTTTGAACGATCTCTCTCGCGGTTGTAAGTCGGAAGACATTGTTGCAGCGGTGGCGATTACCGCATTGCAAGCACAACTTTGATAGGTGAACGATATGAAAGTTTTGGTGATTAATTCAGGAAGTTCGTCGTTAAAATACCAACTTATCGATATGGAAACGGAATCCGTAATCGCGAAAGGGAATTGCGAACGGATCGGGATCGAAGGGTCGAAGCTCACGCATAAAGCCAAGGGACAAGAATTTGTCGTGGAGCAACCGATGCCTACGCACAATGTAGCGGTATCCTTGGTTTTGAACGCGTTGACGGACGAGAAGTCGGGTGTAATTGCGTCCATGGAAGATATCGACGCGGTAGGGCATCGCGCGGTTGCGTCGGGCGAAGTTTTCAAAAAACCGACGCTCGTAACTGATGAAACGTTGGCGAAAATGGAAGAAATTCAGGATTTAGCTCCTTTACATAATCCCCCTGCAATCGTTGGGGTAAAGGCTTGTAAAGCGGCTATGCCGAACACGCCCATGGCGCTCGTGTTCGATACGAGTTTCCACTTCACAATGCCCGATTACGCGTATATGTACGCCATCGCGTATGAAGATTATGAAAAATATAAAATCAGGCGTTACGGTTTCCACGGTACAAGCCATAAATTCGTTTCGCAAGAAGCGGCGAAATATCTCGGCAAGAAACCGGAAGATTTAAAAATCGTTACCTGCCATTTGGGGAACGGTTCGTCCATTACGGCGGTTGACGGCGGTAAGAGTGTGGATACGTCCATGGGCTTTACGCCGCTTGCAGGTGTGCCGATGGGTACGCGTAGCGGGGATTTGGATTACGCTGCGGCGGAATATTTGGCAAAGAAAGAAGGCATGGACGTTTCCGAAACCTTGAACTATCTCAACAAGAAATGCGGTATGGCAGGCGTATCGGGCGTCTCCAGCGATTTCCGCGATTTAACGGCGGCGAGCGCGCAAGGAAATAAACGCGCAACGCTTGCGCTTGATATGTTCTCGTATGCGTGCAAGAAATACGTCGGCGCGTACGCGGCTGCGATGAACGGTGTGGATTGTATCGTCTTTACGGCAGGCGTCGGCGAAAATACGCCTTGCGTACGGGAAGCGATTTGCGAAAATGTGCAGTATCTCGGTTTGGAAATCGATAAGGAAAAGAATTTGGAAAAGAACAACGGCGCGATTCGCGATATTACCGGAAAGAATTCCAAAGTAAAAGTTTTGATTATTCCTACAAACGAAGAATTGGTCATCGCAAGAGAAACCGTAGAATTATTATAAAAATTCGCTAAAAATAATAGAAAAAAAGTTGACAAAGTTGTTGAAATATACTATACTTGATAAAGTCGGTTATGATGATTATCGATATTAGAAAACTTAACGCGCAAAAACAGTATACGGGAGAAATGGAATTTGCGTATTCCGCACCCGAAACGTTGGTTTCGATTCCGTTTGTACGGTTCGCGTCGCCGGTCAAAGTTGCGTTTACGTACGAGTTGTACGAAGACGACTCCTTGGAAATTCGGGGTACGGTAACTTACCGTTTGGAAGGTCAATGTTCCCGATGCTTAAATCCCGCTACGGTGGAAGTACAAGGGGAGTTGGACGCGTATTTCGAAGCCCGTTCCGATTTCGAAGATTACGGATATACAAACGGCAAAGTTGACGTAACGAAAGCTGTGGAAGACGCGATTCTGTTGAGTATGCCTTTCTCGCTCTCTTGCGGGGAAGATTGCAAAGGAATATCTTATTGATTCATACCGAATAACAAAGAATAAAAACGTGAGGTGTAAATATGGCAGTACCTAAGAGTAAACAATCGAAGAGCAGAACGAACAAGAGATTTGCAAATTACAAAGCGACGGCAGCTACGCTTGTAGAATGCCCGCATTGCCATGAATTGGCGGAAGCGCACAGAGTTTGCAAGAACTGCGGATTCTACGACGGCGCGGAAGTCGTTGCTCCCAAAGAAGAAAAGAAAAACTAATTTCGTCTAATCGAGCGAGCAGACGGGTTGCTTTTAGCGCCCGTCTTTTTGCGTTATGCAAAGAAAAAGAAGAAAATTAACCAAGGTTAAGATGTTTTAGTTGACAAAATCGGAGATTATTGCTATAATAGAAAGGAAATAAGGAGTATTTATGAAAGAGAAATTCAGCGTAACGGGAATGTCTTGCGCGGCGTGCGCGGCAGGGATTGAAAGAACGTTACGAAAAACGAAGGGCGTAGAAAAAGCGGACGTTTCGCTCATGGGCGAAAGTATGGTCGTAGACTACGATCCCAATATCCTTTCGCAAGAAAAAATTATCGAAACCGTCGTAGCGCTTGGTTACGGCGCGTCCGTTTATAGCGAAAACGTCCTGCAGGCTAAAAAACCACAGCCCGATCGTTTAAAGAAACGTTTTTTCCTGTCGCTGCTCTTTTTATTGCCGCTTATGTATTTTTCGATGGGCGGAATGGTCAATCTACCCCAACCGTCGGAAAAAATCAGCGTAACCGTTCAAATGTCGCTGGCTTTGATTGTAATCATCGTTAATTTCCGATTTTTTACAAACGGAGCGAAAGCGCTTTTCAAACGAGTCCCGAATATGGATACGTTGGTCGCCTTAGGTTCAGGTGTTTCCTTTTTATACAGCTTGGTGCTAAGTATTGTGCTGTATATGAATAAAGGGAGCGAGCATGCGCACATGTTCTATGAGTCCGCAGCAATGATCTTAACGCTGGTTACGCTCGGAAAATGGCTGGAAGAAAAATCCAAACGTAAGACGGGCGACGAGATAGAGAAGCTTATTAAGCTCATGCCGAACACGGTAACGGTTGAACGGAACGGCGCGCAAATACAGCTCCCGTTTGCGGAGTTGTCCGTAGGCGACGTGCTGATCGTCAAACAAGGCGAATACGTACCTGTAGACGGGAAAGTCGTCGAAGGGCACGCGTTTGTGGATCGCGCGGCGATTACGGGCGAAAGTATGCCGATCGAAGTGGAAGAAGGCGGCGCTGTTACGGGCGCGGATATTGTAAAAAGCGGTTTTATGAAAGTCTTGGCGGAAAAAGTCGGCGCGGACACAGCTCTCTCGCAGATCGTCAAGATGGTCAAGGAAGCAGGCGCAAGCAAAGCTCTCATTCAAAAAATTGCGGATAAAATCGCAAGCGTTTTTGTTCCGGCTGTGATGTTGATTGCAGCGATCACCTTTTTTGTTTGGTATTTAATTGACGGAAGCTTTGCCACGGCGGCGAATTATGCCATTTGCGTTTTGGTGATTTCTTGCCCGTGTTCTTTGGGGCTTGCTACGCCCGTAGCGGTTATGGCGGCAACGGGTCGCGGTATGTCGCTCGGGATCTTGTATAAAGACGCGGAAGCTCTGCAAAAAGCGAAAGATATCAACTGCGTTTTGTTGGATAAAACGGCAACGTTGACGGTCGGTAAACCGCAGGTAACCGATTTCCAAGCCTTGCAAGGGGAACGAGCGGCGTTATTAAAGCTCGTTGCGTCGATTGAAAGCCATTCCAATCACCCGATCGCGGACTGTGTGCGCGCATTTGCGGAACAGGAGATCGGTGCGGAGCGTATTTCCGTTACAGAGTACGCCTATACGACAGGACAAGGAGCGACAGCGGAGTATAACGGCAAAACCTACCGCTTGGGCAATCGCCGATTGGTGGCGACGATCGATGAAAAGCGGAGCGCGCAGATTGAAAAAACGTATTCCGCGCAAGGGAAAACGGTAGTGTTCTTGGCGGACGAAGCGCATATTTTGGCAGTCTTTGCCATTGCGGATACGTTAAAAACGGATAGCAAAACGGCAATTTGCTTGCTCAAGAATAGAAATATTCGTGTGGGCATGCTAACGGGCGACAATGAAAACGTCGCCAAAGCAATCGCTGCAGAAGTGGGCATAGACGAGTATTTTGCCGAAGCATTGCCCGAAAACAAAGCGGAATCGGTAAAACGTATCCGTTCGGTTGGCGGATTTGTGGCGATGGTCGGCGACGGGATCAACGACAGTCCTGCGCTTAAAGAAGCGGACGTGGGGGTCGCAATGGGCAACGGAACGGATATTGCAATCGACAGCGCCGACGTCGTATTATCGGGTGGAGATTTACGGTTAGTCGATACCATGGTCGCGTTGAGTTCGGCTACGGTGCGTAATATCAAACAAAATTTATTTTGGGCGTTTTTCTATAATTGCGTTGCAATTCCCTTGGCTGCGGGCGTATTTTCGTTTGCGGGATTGTCGTTAAACCCGATGATCGGCGCAGCATGTATGAGTTTAAGCTCGTTGTTCGTCGTAACGAACGCATTACGGCTTACGCGGTTTGGAAAGAAAGAAAATAATAATACGGTTATAAAGGAGAATACTATGAAAAGAACATTGAAAATCGAAGGAATGATGTGTCAACATTGCGTTGCGCACGTAACCAAAGCCTTGGCTGGTGTAGACGGAGTGCTCTCCGTAGACGTCAATTTAAAGAAAAAGACGGCGACGGTGGAAACGTCGAAAGACGGGTTGGACGAAGCGATGCGCGCCGCGGTAACCGAAGCGGGCTACGAAGTCAAAAAAATCTCTTAATGAAACGACAAAAAGAACGTCGTTATGACAAAATTGTATAGAAAACGGTTTGCGCCTTATGTTATCATATTCCCAAGAAACCATATTTGGAGGAGATACATATGGCGCAAATGTTATTATTGGACAAGCGAACGCAAAGCCTGATCGAAGATTACGTACCCCAAGGCGACATTCTCGAAGGCGTCGTTTGCTTTTTTTCCGTATTCGCGGATTATACGCGGATCAAGATCTTATCGGCGTTGGCAATCAGCGAACTGTGCGTTACCGATCTTTCGAGAATACTCGACATCAATCAAACGACCGTTTCGCATCAGTTGCGGTTTTTAAAAAGCGCAGGGATCGTGCGTAGTTGTCGTCAGGGCAAAATCGTCTTTTATAGTTTGGCAAACGACGCGATCAACGACGTGATTTTAAAAGGCGTCGAATTTTTGGGCTGTTAAAAGTAATTTTGCGGTTCTAACG
>JAFVRU010000167.1 GCA_017504065.1 Clostridia bacterium | reverse complement strand
CCCATGATTTTCAATCTCCTATCGTAATACTCATCACGTATTTCACGTAATTATAGTGATTATCACGAGTAAAATAGGTCAACTCGTATACGCCTTTTCGCTCAAACGTGTATTGTTCGCCCATTTGAACGGCTTGAACGTCATAATCGCCTTTATACCGCATATAAACGTTTACATAGCATTCCCCGTCCAAAACGTCGCTGGCTGTAGCTCTGGGAATGATAATCGTATCGCCCAACGACAATCGGGGAAGCACACTTTCTTCAATCGTTAATACAGGAGCTTGATCGTCATATACGTTACAGTCAAAATGGAAATTGCCTTTCTTGGCATTTTGATCCTGCGCGCTATACGTAATACGGTACGTTCCCGTTTTCTCGACTACGAACGAATGATTTTCTATCGCCACGTTCTCTCCGTCGGGATTGGTTACTTTGACCGATACTTGCGCCGCTCCGCTCAGCATATCGTACGCTTCTGCTTCCGGCAAATACACTACCGATCCTATTTCTTTTTCAAAACTTTTTTCTAACGTTTTCGAAAAAGCTACAACCGGCGCAACGTTATCGTTCCAATTATTGTTGGAGCGCAATTTTTGATTGCTGATTTCTCGTATTAAGATCATCGATTCGCCATGAATATTACCGTATCGAACGCCAACAATCGATAACATTGCCGTATAACCTTCAAACGCGCAAATCGGAGCGTAATTCGTAGAATTGCATACTTCGCCTTTCTTCGTATCCACATAAAAGGATACGCTGGAATCTTTTACACCCAAATTGCCGTCTATAAGATACTTTTCGCCATTTCCGTTGATTTGCAAATAACTCATTCTCGAATCTACGTCGCACTCTCTATAAATTCGAATAAATGCCGTTTCGCTCTCTTCTTCAAAATTGGTGAAGGTAACGTCAATATAATCAAACTTCGACTGATTGTCTTGAGCTTCGTTCGTATAATTCGATAGCGTAATTACCGCCATATCGCTGGCATTTCCCGTTACTACGGGATAGCCCCAAACGCATTCCGTTCCGCTCACAGAACTGCCGTAACGTAAACCGACGTTGCTGTCTTCCATTTGCATATCGCCGTTTTTCAGCAGCATCAGATCGGAAGGTCGCATAGTTGCTTTATCTACAACGGCAACTTCAAATCTTTTGCTTTGCGCATTCTCCGCAGTATACTCCACGATGATCGTACCATCGGTTTTCGTCGCAGTGTATTTTCTGTCCGAGCCAAGCAACTGCCCGTCGACGCGAATTTCAACCGATTTCTTTTCGCCTGTCGCCGTATCATAACAAATCGCCTCGGGGAACACAATTTCCGTGTTGGATTGTACAACTTTGCACATTTTTTGCACGGATAAAACGACCGTATCGGGAATCACCAAAGGAAAATAGCGAACGACTGCTTCCCCGCAATACCCTGTAATTACCGTTTTTAACGTAACCGTACCCGGACGATCCAGATAAAGCGTTCTATCTTCGTTTAACGCTTTTTCTCCGCCGTTATAATATAAATATTCATCTACGACAAGTTCTCCACTCCCACCGTAGGCTTCTACGTTCGGAATGGTTAAATTGCTTAAAATCTGCGGAGTTGCATATTCGTCCATTAAAACAACAATCGGAGAAAGTTTATCTAACACTTCAAAATATAAATGTTCCGAAGTCGTTTTGACGGCATTTTTTGCCGTGTAATTGATTACGTATTCCCCCTTTTCCGTAGGTAAAAACGTATTTTGTGTAACGCATGAAGTTACGTCTTTCGTATACGCTCCGTCTACTTTTTGGAAAATGTTTACCGTTACGTTGTCTTTTCCGCATTCCCCAAAAAACCAATCGCTTGCCGTGATTTGCGGTAACGGATACGCTACCCCTACCGCGCCGACAGGCATTTTTTCAATATATTTGTCTTTTAATTGGAATTTAATATTCGGCGCGTCGAATAACGTTTCGTCCAACTCGCCTGCGTCGTTTTCAAAGCCGCCGTCCAAATTATGCCCTAAAACGGACTTGACAACACAACCGCCTAATTTTGCCTGTTCAAAGCCCATAGATACTTTTAAAATCGCCGTATCGTTAGAAAAACCTTTCCAAAGCGCGCTTTTCCCGACGTTCGATACGTCGTCCAAATCTAAAATCGCGTCTATTTTTGTCCCACGCAGCAAATAAATGGTTTTTTCTGCATAATCAAGGCTGATGGAAAAGGGCGTGGGATATTCTTTTTTACTAGACAACGTCAAAAGATTCCCCGAACAATACGCCCCGTGCGTTTTCATCAATTTACCGTAGTTGTCGTTACCTTCCGTGCCTAACGCCAACTCTTTCCCTGCATATTCTACCCAAGCATAACAAGCGCCGTTTTGATGTGTATAATATGCAACGGTAAAAGAATTCTCTTCGTTTTGGGTATCGGTTAACGTAATATCCAAGCTGTTTATCGTAGCCCATTCGTTCGCATATAACGGAAAAATTTCGATCAACGAATCGTTTTTGGTTAAATTGGAAAAGTCAATTGCATTTTTATAAGAAAACGCAGCGCCGCTTGTCGAAGAAAAGAACGCAACGCCATTCGTAGATCTTCCCACAGCCGTATTCGTATTCAGCTCCGCATTGATTTGCTGGTTCGTTTCAAACGCAAATGCGTCTTGTACGTCTTCTATTGCATTCTCCAACGTAAAAACGTCCGATTTTTTATACGTTTGAGCGGTATTTTCCGCTATATTTTCCCCGCCCGTAGCATCGGCAAGCGCGGTAAAACCACTTGCCGTAAAAACGCATACGCCCATACAAAGTAGCGCTATTTTGACTATTTTCTTGTTCAAATATTTCATCCTTTTAATCCCCCTACGGTAAACTTACCGGTGATGAGTTTTTGACTGGATAAATACAACGCGATGGAAGGTATCATACAAATGACGAACCCCGCCAAAATTGTAGGAGTTCGCACCGCGGAAGACCCCTGCGTTTTTGCGTAATGTTGAAAATACCACATACCATATCCCAAATTCGGTGTACTCGGATACCAAATTAAGAAGGATTCGTAAGCATTCCAAGCAGCGACAAACCCAAGCACGTATAAAGTTGCGCAAGTAGGCAAAACCAACGGAATAATTACTTTGAACATGACAACGTAATCGTTTGCTCCGTCAATTTTTGCCGCTTCGGAATATGCTTTCGGAACTCCTTTAAACGCCCCGTACAGCATTAAGAAATACATTCCGGAAAATGCCGTTGCAGGCGGTACTAAAATGGATAAATACATATTATCGTACAATCCGATTTTTTGTTTAAAGATCATATCGGACGCCGTATTCCCCACGATCGGGAACATCATAATGATAATACCGAGATGATAAATAAACGCATTGCCCTTAAACGGATATCTCGCCATAACATACGCAACGAGCGTTACCCAGAAAACGCTAACGAACGGCGAAACTCCAGCATAAACGATACTGTTGAACAACATGGCAGGTAAGCGATAAATCTTTCCTGCGTGTTGCACGTATAATTTGCTCAATACAATACTGTAATTCTCGGAATACCAAGTTTTCGGCAATGAGAATTTACTGATCGTATACTCGTTATTTGTCTTAAACGAAGTATATAACATCCAAAAAAGCGGTAAAAGCAACGACAGACAAAAAACGATGATGGTCGTTCCGATCACGCCCCAAAAGATTCGGGACACAATAAAACCCGAAGTTAACGGCGCTGTGGAAAAACGCAGTTTTTTCCCTTTACCGTCCTGTGAAACAAAAGATACGCAAGGCTTTAACAGCATATATGCCGTCAAAGCGAAGTATACCAAAAACAGGCATATCAATAACCCTGACAACGAAATCATGCTATATCCTCCGTTTTATCCATTTTATACATAAACCATTTCGTAAAATATACAACGGGAAAGGTAAGCATCATTACGAATAACCCGGACGCCGCTATCATCGGAAAATGCGAATAACTGCCGTTAAACGTACCGTTTTTAATAATAATATTCAAGTAATAGCCAAACCCGCAAACGCTGTTTGTCGGCGGGGAAGTCATATAGAACGTCATCATACTCCCCGAAGTCGTAAACATGCTCGTAACACCCGTGATTAACATGGTCGTAAGCGTAGGCCAAATCATGGGTAAAATGATACTGAAAAATTCTTTCGTATCGTTGACGCCATCGAGCCGTGCGCTTTCTAAAATCTCCGCGTCAATAGCATTCATAGCATTTGTATATACTAACAGACTCGTACCAAAGCTTAACCAAATGGTGAAGAATATATTATTTTCGAATGCATAATCCGTAAATACGTTTTTAGCCGCGAAATCTTTAAATCCCCAACGCTCCATAATTTCGGTAAACGGGCCGGGATTATCCATAAATTTCATATAGACCAACGCATATACGAACGTAGATACGATCGACGGTAACATCGCGATAATCCGCAGAGAACGCGACGCCAAAAACTTTTTATAAATATAGTATGAAAAAACCAAATATAACGGCATTGTAACAAGGAAGTTGATCCACCACATCTTTAACGAGTTCAAAATGGATATGCCTGCCAGCAACTCATCATCCTTGGACGATCGGAAACTTTTAAATAACGTTTTAAAATTGTTCAATCCGTTATACGATATCTCCCCTGTTATTTCATCGATTTTTTGAAACGCTAACACAAAAGAATTCGCGTTAACGTATACGTAAAATACAAAAAAGGAAATAGCCGGTAACAAAAGGATAGACGTAATAAATCCGTAATATTTTAACGTCGTTTTTCGTTTTTCCGCTTTTACCGTAGAAAGGCTCATTCGTTTACGTACTCCTTAATTTTATCGTAACAACTACTATAATTACTCTTTGCATAGCTTGTAATTCTCGTAATATATTCGGACACGGTCAACGGATTATCTTGCGCGCGCTTTAACGCAGCCCAAGGCGTTTTTACCGACGAGTTAATTTGATAGTTGTCAAACCCACCGAACGTACGGATCGGATTAACGTTATTGATGATATTCGGATATACGATTGAAATGTGTTCGGTATCTTGGATAATTTGCAAATTGTTTCTTTGGAACGGCGTCATTTTCGCAAGATTTTCCGCCGAAATATCATATTCGAACGGTCTGGGGTTACCCGTCGAAGCGGTGTAATACTCCAACGACTTATCCGATAACGTATACGCGAGAAACTCTTTGCATTTTTGAATAAAATCTTCCGCAGTAATGCCTTCTTTCAGTTTTGCGGGTACGTTATTGAATAAAACGCCGCAGCCGTCGTCTTGACACGCTAAAACGCTCTTATCCGCGCCCGTAACTTGCGTAGACGTAGTAGGATAAAGGTAATATCTGTATTCTCTCTCACCGAATTTACGCGATTCGCCGTTATCGTCATTCGGCAACTCGTTAAACGCGGATTTCGCTTCATTTTCCCACCACGTTCCTTCCAAAAGGAATGCGCTATAGCCGATATTGCTCGACTGATAAGCGGAAATAAAATTATCTTGAGCGTCTAAGTGCGATAAGCTTATGGAGCTAACGCACGATTTATGCAACATTTGGTCGGGTAAATATTGTTCTCCGTTAATCGAACCAACGTTTCCGATGATCGTTCTGTTAAAGAACTCTAAACTTGCTTGATATGCGTTTTGTACCGTTTGCGTATCCCACGCGCTAATACCAGTCGCCGTCGTAAGCGTCGCTTCTACTTCACCCGTCTTGGATTTTATCTCTCCGTTCAACGTCATGAAATTGTAATAATTTTCATAGCCCATATTTTGCGCCATCATACCGAAATATACGGTAGGAACATACGCTTCCACGGAGTTCGTGGAAAAAATGAAGGGCGCATGGTCGTTTTCAATAATATTTG
>JAFVRU010000166.1 GCA_017504065.1 Clostridia bacterium | reverse complement strand
TCAATCTCAAAGAAATCCGTACGCCAGTGTTCGAGCATACGGAATTGTTCCAGCGCAGCGTCGGGGATACGACGGACGTAGTAACCAAGGAAATGTATACGTTCCGAGACAAAGGCGACCGTTCGATTACCTTAAAACCGGAAGGTACGGCGGGCGTTGTGCGTTCGTTTGTGGAAAACGGTATGTCTAACGGCGTATTGCCCGCGAAAATGTATTATATCATTCCCGCGTTCCGTTACGAACGTCCGCAAGCGGGTAGACTTCGGGAATTCCACCAATTCGGCGTGGAAATTTTCGGGGCGAAAAACGCGCAAACGGACGCCGAAGCGATTGCGGTTGCCGACGCGCTGTTGAAAAAACTCGGTTTGAGCGTTAAACTGTACGTCAACTCCATCGGTTGTCCGACTTGCCGCGCGGCGTATAACAAAGCTTTGCGGGAGTTTTTCGAACCCCGCTTGGGCGAGCTTTGCTACGATTGTAAGACGCGGTTTGAAAAGAACCCGTTGCGGCTTTTGGATTGCAAGGAAGAAGCTTGTAAAAAGATCAACGCCAACGCTCCGTCCATTCTCGAATATCTTTGCTCGGACTGCGCGGAGCACTTTGAAGAACTCAAAGCCTACTTGGCGCTTGCAGGGATCGAGTACGAGATCGATTCGCGGATCGTACGCGGATTGGATTACTACACGCGTACGGTGTTCGAGTTCGTTTCGACGTCGATCGGGGCGCAGGGCACGGTTTGCGCAGGCGGCAGATACGACGGCTTGATTGAAGAACTCGGCGGCAACCCCACGCCCGCAGTCGGGTTTGCGGCGGGGATTGAACGGCTTCTGATCGTGATGGAGCAAACGGGCGTCAAAATTCCCGAGCCCGAAACGCCGACGGTGTACTTGGCGGGCATGGACGGGGAATGTCGGAAAAAGGCGTTCGAAGTGGCGACGGAGCTCCGCAAAGCGGGTATACGCGCGGAGATTGATTATATGGACCGTTCCGTAAAAGCGCAGTTTAAGTACGCGGACAAGATCGGCGCGAAATATGTTGCCGTGATCGGCGGGAACGAATTGCAGGAAGGGGTCATGAACGTAAAAAATATGGCGACAGGGGAGAGCGAGAAAGTCGCTTTCGCCAATGCGAATGCATATTTTTGTCAAAAATAAACCAAAACAAGAAAGGGAGAAAATATTATGGTAAAATACGTAAACGGAAAAGAATTGGAAGAACTGATCGCAACCGAAAAAAGAACGGTATTTTGCGATTTCTGGGCGAGCTGGTGTGGACCTTGCAGAATGCTTGCGCCCGTATTTGAAGAAGTTTCTGACAAGTACGACGGACAAGCGGTGTTTGTCAAAGTGGACGTAGACGAAGAAGACAGCGAGAGCGTAGCGATCAAGTATCAAATTACTTCGATCCCGAACGTCATCGCGTTTAAAAACGGAGCGCCGATTGCAAACAACCTTGGCTTTGTTCCGCAGGAAGCGTTGGAAGCGTTCGTAAAGAACAACTTATAAGGCGAAACGTAAAAAACTCCCCCGACGGTAATCCGTCGGGGGAGTTTGCTTATACGCTCAAATTAATAGTTTTCCGCGCGTACTTGGAAATAAGCTTGGGGATGCGCGCAAACGGGGCAAACTTCGGGAGCTTTCTTGCCAACCACGATGTGTCCGCAGTTGGAGCATTGCCATACCGCGTCGCCGTCTTTGGAGAATACCAAATCGCCTTTCACGTTCGCAAGCAACTTCTTATATCTTTCTTCGTGTTCCTTTTCGATCGCCGCAACGCCGTCGAACAGTTCCGCGATCTTGTCAAACCCTTCTTCACGAGCCGTTTTCGCAAAGCCTGCGTACATATCCGTCCATTCGTAGTTTTCGCCGTCAGCCGCTTCTTTCAAGTTTTCCGCCGTGGAAGAAATTTCGCCGCCGTTCAAAAGCTTGAACCAGATTTTTGCGTGTTCTTGTTCGTTCTTCGCCGTTTCTTCGAAAATCGCCGCGATTTGTACGAATCCTTCCTTTCTTGCCTTGCTCGCAAAATAGGTGTACTTGTTTCTCGCTTGCGATTCGCCTGCGAATGCCGTTTGCAAATTCGCTTCCGTTTGCGAACCCTTCAACGTGGGAACAACTTCTTCAAACTTGCCCGATTGCTTACAAACGGGACATACCGCGGGAACTTCCCCTTCTGCTACGTAGTTACAAACTTTACATTGGAATTTTTTCATAAAAGCACCTCATATTTTTATCAAAACTTATTAGGATTAAGTTTCATTAGTGATATTATAATATAAAAAAATGTATTTGTCAATATTTTTACAGGAGAAATTCCCAAAAAAATAAAAAAATTTTTAAAAATCTTTAGAAATGGGAAAAATAGGTGAATTGCTTGTGAAAAGGGG
>JAFVRU010000013.1 GCA_017504065.1 Clostridia bacterium | reverse complement strand
TCTGTAAAAGGCACGGTTGCAGCGCTCGGTCTTAAGAAAATCCGTTCTTTCAAAGAACTTGACGATTCCCCCGCGGTACAAGGTATGATCGCGAAGGTGAAGCATCTCGTCAAAGTAGAAAACGTTTAAGGAGATTTATCATGAGAATAGATACTCTTTCTCCCGCACAGGGAGCAACAAAAGCGACGAAAAGACTTGGTCGCGGTATCGGTTCGGGCACGGGTAAAACTTCCGGTAAAGGGCACAAAGGTCAATGGGCTCGTTCCGGCGGTGGCGTACGTCCCGGGTTTGAAGGCGGTCAAATGCCTATCGCACGTCGCGTACCGAAGAGAGGATTCACGCATAACGGTAAGAAAGTATACGTAATCGTAAACCTTTCCGACCTTGCGGAACTTCCGAAGGGCACGGTTGTAGACTACGGTTTCGTTATGGAAAACGGTCTTGCAAAAGAAGTGAAAAACAACAGCGGCTTGAAAGTTCTCGGCAACGGTGAATTGAAAGTAGCGCTTACGGTCAAGGCGGCGAAGTTCTCCGCTTCCGCAAAAGCGGCGATCGAAGCTGCGAAAGGCACGGCTGAAACTCTCTAATCAAAGAAATTGTGGCGCGGAAGACTGTGTTTACACGGTTTTCCGTAGTTCGCATTATTTCTCCCGCGATTCCGTTTAGTGCGGAACGCAAAAATAACCATTCACGGAGAAAAAAATGTTACAAACCATTATAAATGCATTAAAAGTCAAGGAAATCAGACGTAAGGTGTACATGATGCTCCTTTTGCTCTTGATTTTCCGTATCGGCTGTTTTATTCCCGTTCCCGGTTTGGACAGAAGTAATTTCGAAACGTTATTTTCCGAAGACGGCGGGAACGACTTCTTACAACTCATGAGCAGCATTACCGGTGGCGCTTTGTCCCAAGGTACAATCTTAGCATTGGGGATCGGACCTTATATCAACGCGTCGATCATTATGCAACTGTTGAGCGTAGGGATTCCTGCTTTGGAAAGATTGTCCAAGCAAGGCGAAGAAGGCCGTAAGAAAATTGCGCAATATACGAGATACGTAACCATTTTGTTGGCGATCGTACAATCGATCGGTATCATCATCAACTTCGCAAACGAAGCGGGCGCGATTGATACGACGTTCTTTGGCGGTAAGATGTGGCTTGCCGGTACGTTCATGACGATCGTATATACGGCAGGTGCGTTCATCGTAATGTGGCTTGGGGAAAGAATCACCGACTACGGCGTAGGCAACGGTCAATCGATGATCATTTTCGTAGGTATCATTTCGACCGCAGGTATGGCGATCGTAGGCAAATTGCAAGCAGTTTCTACGTCGAATTTTGATCCGCTTTGGGATATCATCGTATTCGCGTTGGTAGCAACCGTAATTTTCTTTGCGATCGTATACGTAGACCTTTCCGAAAGAAAAGTTCCCGTACAATACGCAAAACAAATCAAAGGCAGAAAGATGTATGGCGGTCAATCGTCGTCGATTCCTATTAAAATCAGCGGCGGTGGCGTTATGCCCTTGATCTTCTCCTTCTCGATTTTGAGCTTCCCGCAAATGATTTCGAGTATGTTCTGGCCTGGTTCCGGATTCGATAACTGGTGGACGAAGTGGATGTCTGCTTCGGCGGACGGCACGGGTTCGCTCCTGTACTCGTTTGTGCTTTGCTTATTGATCTTTGCATTTTCGTTCTTCTATGCGCAAATGCAATTCAATCCCGAAGACGTATCCAAGAGCATTCAACAAAACGGTGGTTTCATTCAAGGTATTCGTCCCGGTAAAGCAACGGAAGCGTACTTGAAGAAGATTTCCAACCGTATCACGTTGTTCGGGGCAATCTACTTGTCGTTGGTTGCGTTTATTCCTGCGGTAGCGTTCGCTTGGGCGTCGTTCGATTTGGTCAACGTATTCTCGACCACGGGGATCTTGATCGTCGTATCGGTTGCAATGGAATTCGAAAAACAACTTCAAGCGCAATTGATGATGAAGAATTACAAAGGATTCTTGAAGTAAGATAAAAGCTTTTGCGCTTCGTTTGAAGCGGAGCGCAAAAGTCGAAATACTTAAGAATACATAGTAATTTTTCGAGAGGTGGCAATGAATATCATTTTACTCGGCGCGCCCGGCGCAGGAAAAGGTACGCAAGCGACGAAAATTTCGGACGCGTATGCGCTTCCCCATATTTCTACGGGCGACATTTTCAGAGAAAATATTAAAAATCAAACGGAAATCGGTTTGCTCGCGAAATCCTTTATCGATAAAGGACAACTCGTACCCGATGAAGTTACGTGTAAGATCGTAGAAGAACGCATCGGTAGAGCGGATTGCCAAAACGGTTATATGTTGGACGGTTTCCCCCGTACCATCGCGCAAGCGGAAGCGTTGGACGCAATCACGAAGATTGATTTGGTTATCAACATCGACGTAGATTTCTCTTTGCTCATGGATCGGCTGTGCGGCAGACGGGTGTGCAAGGACTGTGGTGAAAGCTATCACGTGTCTAGACTCGGCGGAGCGACGACCTGTTCGCGTTGCGGTGGGGAATTGTATCAGAGAAAAGACGACAATCCCGAAACCGTGCAAAGCCGTTTGGACGTCTACAACGCGCAAACAGCACCGTTGATCGAATACTACGAAAAGAAAGGTTTGTTGTTCAACGTAGTAGGGAATACGACTCCCGAAGACGTGTATGCGAAAGTAGCGGCAAAGCTGGACAGTTTGAAGTAATTAAGCTATGATTCACGTAAAGAGCGAAAAAGAAATAGATTTGATGCGCGAACCTTGTAAGATTTTGCGGGATACGTTTGCTTACGTTGGTTCGGAAATCAAAGCCGGAATGACGACGAAAGAAGTTGACTCGCTCGTGGAACGGTATATCCGTTCGTCAGGCGCATATCCTTCCTGTCTCGGCTATGGAGGGTTTCCTGCATCGGCTTGTATTTCCGTCAACGAAATGGTGGTGCACGGTATTCCCGACGATCGGGTCTTAAAAGACGGCGATATCGTGAGCGTGGACGTGTGCGCTTACAAAAACGGTTATCACGGCGACGCATGCCGAACGTTTTGTATCGGGAATGTTTCCGAAGACGTGAAAAAGCTCGTCAAAGTTACGGAAGAATGTTTCTTTAAAGCAGTAGAGAAATTGAGAGCGGGTACACCGCTGTTCGATATCGGATATCGGGTACAAAAGCATGCGGAATCCCACGGCTACGGCGTTGTTCGTTCGTATACCGGGCACGGGATCGGCAAAGAAATGCACGAAGATCCGTCCGTTCCCAACTTTGGGAAACTCGGTACGGGCATGCGGTTGCGAGCGGGTACGGTGCTTTGCATAGAACCGATGATCACGATGGGTAGCTGGAAAGTACGGCTGTTAGACGACGGCTGGGGCGCGGTTACCGTAGACGGCAAACCTGCAGCGCATTACGAAAACACGGTAGTTGTGCGCGAAGACGGCGTTGAAATTCTTACTTTGTAAAAATTTAACGCGAACATAATAAACTGCGAAGCATCAAGTTTTTTCGCAGATAAAAAAATCGGAGGGAATTCCTGTGTCCAAAGACGACGTAATCGAAGCGGAAGGAAAAGTCATCGAAGCGTTGCCGAACGCAACGTTTAAAGTGCAGCTTTCCAACGGTCATACCATCACGGCGTATATATCCGGTAAGCTGAGAATGAATTATATCAGAATTATCGAAGGCGATACGGTAAAATTGGAAATGAGCCCGTACGATCTGACGAAAGGCAGAATCACGTGGCGTAGCAAGTCGTAAGAAACGACGAAAAGAGTTTAATTAACAAGGAGAAAATACAATGAAAGTCAGACCTTCTGTAAAACCTATGTGCGATAAATGCAAAGTTATCAAAAGAAACGGTAGAGTAATGGTAATTTGCTCGAAGAGCAAGAGCCATAAACAAAGACAGGGTTAAAAAAGTTGTAAAAAACGCTTGACAAGCCTTTACAAAATATGGTAATATAGTATTATGCCGTAGTTTGGGAGATCTTGCAAAACTTGGCGTTTTTCCCTAAAAAAGTATGTAATCAAGCTGAATTTCCGTACTATTGCGGAAACTCAGTTTTGTTGCGTTATTACGCGCGGGCACGCATGGACAAGGCTACGCGAATAACGTAAAGGTTACGAAAACAATACAATGCGTTTGTGCGGGGTATTTTCCACTACGCCGTATAAAAGCATTCGTTCGCAATATACCTAAAAAACAAAACATTAAAAAACGGAGGATAGAAATCAATGGCACGTATTGCCGGTGTAGATTTACCCAGAGAAAAGAGAGTCGAAATCGGGCTTACCTATATTTACGGTATCGGTTTGACGACTTCCAAAAAGATTCTCGCGGAAACGGGTATCAATCCTGATACGAGAGTAAAGGATCTCGATGAAAACGACGTTTCCAAATTGAGAGAATATATCGATCACAATATCAGAGTGGAAGGTGAACTTCGCAGCGAAGTTTCCTTGAACATCAAACGCCTTATGGAAATCGGATGCTACAGAGGTATCCGTCATAGAAAAGGCTTACCCGTACGCGGACAGAGCACGAAGAGAAATGCTCGTACCCGCAAAGGTCCTGCGCGCGCGATCGCAGGTAAGAAGAAGTAAGGAGGCGATAAAAAATGGCTGAAATGAAGAAAAAAGTCGCTTCCCGTAAGCGCAAAGAAATTAGAAAAATCGACAAAGGTCAAGTGCATATTCAATCGACGTTCAACAACACGATCGTAACGGTAACGGATATGAACGGTAACGCTATTTCCCAATCGAGCGCAGGCGCGTTGGGTTACAAAGGTAGCAGAAAAGGTACGCCTTTCGCAGCGCAAATGGCAGCGGAAGCAGCGGCGAAAGTTGGTAAAGAACACGGGCTTAGAAGCGTAGAAGTTTACGTAAAAGGTCCCGGCGCTGGTAGAGAATCGGCAATCCGCGCGCTTTCCGCGTGTGAATTGGAAATCACGTTGATTTCTGACGTTTCGCCCATTCCCCACAACGGATGCAGACCCCCGAAGCGTCGTAGAGTTTAATCAGGAGGCAAAAAAGAGTTATGGCAATCAATAAATATAATAGATTGAAGAGATGCAGATTCCTTGAATTGGATCCTACTGCGGTCGGCTGCTTCAAAAAATCGATTAGAACTTCCGGCAGAAAAGGCAAGAAGATCAGCGAATACGGTTTGCAGCTCCGTGAAAAGCAAAGAGCGAAATTCATCTACAACGTAAGCGAAAAGCAATTCCGTCATTACTATGACGTAGCGGATCGTATGAAGGGCGTAACGGGTGAAAACATGTTGATCCTTTTGGAAAGAAGATTGGACAACGTCATTTACAGAATGGGGATTGCAACGACCCGTTTGCAAGCAAGACAACTTGTAGCGCACGCGCAATTCTACGTTAACGGAAGACGTGTAAACATTCCTTCCTATCTCGTAAAAGCAGGCGACGTAATCGCAGTTAAAGAAAGCAAAAAGAGCAATAAATATTTCACGGCTATTAAAGAATCGAAAGCTCCCGGCCTTGTAAAATGGGTAGAATTCGATCGCGAAAAACTTGAAGGAAAGGTATTGGCTCTTCCGACTAGAGAAGACATCGACAGCCAGATTGAAGAACACATGATTGTCGAATTGTACTCCAAATAATCGTATATAGGAGGTAACATAATGATCGAAATGGATATGCCCAAACTCGAAGTGCTTGAGAACGACGACTTCTATGCAAAAGTTGTGTGCGAGCCCTTGGAGAAAGGTTTCGGTCTTACTATTGGAAACTGTTTAAGAAGAATTTTGCTTTCCGCGTTGCCTGGCGCAGCGGTGGAAGGAATCAAATTCCTTGACGGTAGCGTGAAACACGAATTTTCCGCAGTAACGGGAATCAAAGAAGACGTTACGGAAATTATTCTGAACTTAAAAACGTTGGCGTTGAAAACGAAAGTTATCGATAAAACGTACGAAAAAGTTTTGCACATCACGAAGGAAGGTCCTGCCGTGGTTACGGGTAAAGATCTGAACGTAGATGCGGAAATCGAAGTCATCAATGCGGATCAATACATCTGCACGATTGACGACGGTGCAAAACTCGACGTGGAATTGACGATCGGTCGTGGTAGAGGCTATAAACCTGCAAAGGAAAACAAAAAGCCTGTTGTAGATTATATCGCAATCGACTCGATTTATACGCCCGTACAAAAAGTCAATTATACGGTTGAACCTACGCGTGTAGGACAAGAAGTAGACTATGATAAGTTGACGTTGGAAGTATGGACGGACGGCACGTTCTCGGGCAAAGAAATTATTTCTTTGGCGGCGAAGATTATGCAGGACCATATCAATTTGTTCGTGAATTTGAGCGAAACGATTAAGGGAATGGATATTCTCGTTAAGACGGAAGACGATAAGCAACAACAGATTCTCAAGATGGCGATTGAAGAAATGGACTTGTCCGTCCGTTCCTACAACTGCTTGAAGAGAGCGAACATTCATACGGTCGCAGACCTGACCCACAAGACGGAAGACGATATGTTGAAGGTAAGAAATCTCGGCAGAAAGTCTTTGGAAGAAGTCATTCACAAGTTGGAGTCCTACGGTCTCGCATTAAAACAACAGGAGGATTAAAATTATGCCCAGAAAATTGGGGAGAACGTCTAAACAAAGAAACGCTCTGTTGAGAAATCAAGCATCGCAGCTTCTTTGGTACGGAAAAATCGAAACGACTGCAGAAAAAGCAAAAGAACTTAGATCGTACGTTGAAAAGTTGATTACGAAAGCTGTCAATACTTACGACGATAATATCGAATACGAAGTAACGAAAAAGGACAGCAAGGGTAAAGAAGTTACGGTTACCAACGTAAAAGACGGCGCGAAGAAACTCGCTGCTCGTCGTGCGATCATGGCGAAAACCTACGACTTGCAAGAAATCAAAGCTTTCCATGAAAAGAAGAGCGATTTCAAGGCAAGAACGGCGGATATTCAACATCCTTTGATGGATAAGATCTTCAACGAAATCGCGCCCAAATACGCGGCTCGTAAAGAAGAACTTGGTCAAGGGGGCGGTTATACGAGAATTTATCTTCTCGGCGAACGTCGCGGCGACGGCGCTGAAACGGCGATCATCGAATTGGTTTAATCAAAGTACAAAAAAAACGACTGTGTGTATACACGGTCGTTTTTTTGTAGAGTAAAGCCACGCGATCGTGGTTCAGGGAAATGTTAATCGATGAGTAAAAATGTCATACAGACCAAGGAAGTGAAGCGACCGCGTGGAGCTATCTAAAAAAGGAATAAGTAAAAGTGAAAAGGGAATAGGTGGGGGAAAATTAGATAAAGAGATATACTCGACTACGGCTACGCCTACGCTCGGTATGACAAGTATAGTGAATAGCAAGAAGAGCAATAGACAGGGGGCAGCTCTGCAAAAAAGAAAAGCCCGTTGACGGGTAGCAGGTAATACGTGCATGACTGGCAGGTCAACAAAAGAGCACACTTGTGCTACGCCAGTAGTAAAGGGCTATGGCTGAAAAGTAAAATCCACTGGCTATGCCAGTGGATATTTATTATAAAACTCTCGAACAGGTAACGGCAAGCGCACCCGGACCAATATGGCAGGAAACGCTGAGCGAAAGGGGATCGCAGTAGCGTAACGGAATATTCGGAAACGCCTGTTGCAATTCCTTACAAAAAATTTCCGCTTCCGCAGCATTTTGCGTATGTGCGACAGAAATGCACATTTCGCCTTTTTGTACGTATTCGGCAAACTCCGTTTCCAAATCCTTTTTGATTGCGGCTTTCATCGTTTCCTTGGCTTTTTGCATGCTGCGCGCCAAAGCGTATTTGTCCAACTTATCCCCGCGGATTTGTAACACGGGTTTGATTTTTAAGATCCCGCCGATCATTGCCGCCGTCGCCGTTACGCGGCCGCCGCGTTTTAAATACGTCATCGTATCCACGGCAATATAGATGGTGGAATCCGAACCCGTTTTTTCTAGGTATTCTTGGATTTCTTGCGCGCTTTTTCCGCTTTCCCGCAACTTGATCGCGTCCGCAACGCTCTCTTTTAACGTAACGGAAATACGACGGTTGTTCGCTACGAAAACTTTGCCGTTGAAATCCTTGGCAAGGTTTTGCGCCGTAGCGCAGGATTGGCTCAATCCCGACGACATGGGCAGATGCACGATTGCGTCGTAGTCTTTTAAAATTTCCGTCCAAAACTCGGACAAGTCCCCAATACTCGGTTGGGACGTGGAAACGGACGCTTTGGTTGCAAGTAATTTATAGAATCCGTCTTGGGTTAAATTCACGTTTTCCAAATACGGCTCGCCGCCGATCAAAAAGGGCATGGGCAAGACGAAAACACCCTGCGATTTCCATTCTTCGGGCGCAATTCCGCTGTTACTGTCTGTTGTGATGGCGATTTTGCTGTTGTTCATAACTACTCCAATTTTTTTACATTCTTACTTCTATAATCATAGCAAATTTTTTGCATATTGTCAATTATCTTAATATGTTTTCGACAAAATTAGTCATAATTCTTTGTTACAAACTTATCGGGGAATTTTCTAAGAAAAGTCGAAGCGTAGGCGGTAAACGCTTTGCAAATTCACGGGAAAGTGTTATAATAAAAAAAGACAATACAAGGATTTTGGAGCTATGAAATCGTTAAGAGCATTATACAGGATCGGGAAAGGTCCGTCATCGTCGCATTCGATCGGGCCAGAAAACGCGTGCAGGCAGTTTTTAAAAGAGAATCCGACGGCTACCGAGTTTCGGGTCTGCTTATACGGCTCGTTGGCGAAAACGGGTGTAGGACACGGTACAACGGACGTTATTTACAGCGTTTTGCCGAGTGTTGAAGTAGTGTATGACATGGAGACGGAAGTCGCGCATCCGAATACGATGGACTTAGCCGCTTACCGAAACGGGCTAGAACTTGCGCGGGAGCGCGTGTATAGCGTCGGCGGCGGTGCAATCCAATTCGAGCGGGACAATGGCGCTACGGAAGTAGAAGTGTACGAAAGGAATACCTTTTCGGAAATTCGCGCATATTGCGAGAAGGAAGGCATGCGACTTTCCGATTACGTGTTTGCGCGGGAAGATCAAGGCTTTTGCGACTATCTTATGGAAGTCTGGCAAACAATGCAAGCGGCGGTACGGCGCGGGATTGCGCAATCAGGAGTCCTTGCCGGCGGTTTAGAAGTGGAAAGACGCGCAAAAGTGCTGTATGACGGAGTCGCGCCCGATGAGAGTGCGGAAACACGGGAAAATCGTCTTGTATGCGCGTATGCGTTTGCTGTGAGCGAAGAAAACGCTTCAGGCGGCAGGATCGTAACTGCGCCGACTTGCGGCGCATGTGGTGTTTTACCCGCAGTTTTAACGTATGCGCAAGAGCGCAAAAAATATACCGATCAGCAGATATTGAATGCGCTTGCAACGGCGGGGCTCATCGGGAATTTAATTAAGACGAACGCGTCGATTTCGGGCGCGGAATGCGGTTGTCAAGCGGAAATCGGTAGCGCATGCTGTATGGCTACGGCGGCGCTGGGGGAATTGCAGGGATTGAGTATAGGGCAGATTGAGTATGCTGCGGAAGTTGCCATGGAGCATCATTTAGGTTTGACTTGTGATCCAATAGGCGGGTTAGTGCAAATTCCTTGTATCGAGCGGAACGCAGTAGCGGCGATGCGCGCGATCAATGCGGTCTCCTTGGCGTATTTTTTATCGGACAGCCGAAAAATTTCGTTTGATTTGGTAGTGAAAACGATGTATGAAACGGGGAAAGATTTGCGCCGTGGGTATCGGGAAACGGCGGAAGGTGGTTTGGCAAAGCTGTATAAAAAGTAAAAACGCATAGGGCAGGTACGAAACGAAACTTTTTTTAGCGAAAAAAATCGGCGACGAAACGTCGAAAAAAAATTTCCGAAAAAAAGTTGAAAAAATTATGTAAAAATCGAAGAAAACGCTTGACAAAAACGTTGAAATAGATTATTATATACAAGCATTGTTTGTGTGTTGGAAAATTTGGCCCAATAGCTCAGTTGGTTAGAGCGCCAGCCTGTCACGCTGGAGGTCGACGGTTCGAGCCCGTTTTGGGTCGCCAAATGCCTTGGTAGCTCAGTTGGTAGAGCAGCAGACTGAAAATCTGCCTGTCGGTGGTTCGATTCCGCCCCAAGGCACCACAATCGTGGTTATTTGGTTAGCGTTAGGAAGGTAACGCAGGACACCACGCCGGTGTAGCTCAATTGGCAGAGCAGCTGATTTGTAATCAGCAGGTTGTGGGTTCGAGTCCAATCACCGGCTCCACAAACAAAACAACTTAAATATGGGCAGATTCCAGAGCGGCCAAATGGATCAGACTGTAAATCTGACGTCTTCGACTTCGGTGGTTCGAATCCACCTCTGCCCACCAAAACACGACTTTTATGCAAAAATTAACGCATAAAGTCGTGTTTTTCTTTGCATTTTTGCATGAATATTCATTGATTTTTGCGATAATCTTAACCTTTGGGTTGTAAAATCGCTTTTTTATGGCAACGGGAATTGTACCTTTTGCATTTGCTCGCACATAAATTCGTCGGGGAAATGCGTATAGACTTTTCCAACGAGCCGTTGTGGTGAATTGCCCATCCAAATATCGACGATATCAGGGCGAACGTATTGCTGACAGACCGTTGAAAAAGTGTGCCGTAAGTAGTATCCCGTCTTGCCGCCGAGCAAATCCTTGATAAGTTCGTCTTGCGCGTACTTGCTTTGCGTTTGGAACGTGAGCGGCTTATTCCAGTCAATCAATCCCTGTGCCTGCGTGGGTATGGGGATTTTCTTGTACTCGATTTTCCCGTTCTTACGTTTGCGATTACGGGCGATAAGGAAGTTTCCTTCTTTGTGCGCGTCGTTATCAACTTCACAAGGGCGAAGTCCAAAGAAGTAAAGCAAATACATAGCTTGGCGGATTTCGTCGTATTTAGGCTGTTTTATGCGCTCTAAAAAGGCGATAATCTCGTCTTTGGGTAAAGCGTCGCGCGTTTGCCGTTCGGCGCGCTTGAACTTGATTAAAGCGACGGGATTGTGTTGTATGATTCCGCTTGCCACCGCGTACTTGAAGATACCGTTGAAAAGGGTGCGGAGTTCTTCGTATTTACGGGGCTTTACGTCTTTCATAACCGCGTCGATATCAACCGTTCTAATTTGTGTTATCGGCTTTTGGCGAAGTTCTTCGGGTAAACTCATAAAGTTTACCTTAAAGCGCAAATGTTCCTTATCAACCACCGTGCCTTTTTTGTAAGCGTGCCATTCTTCAAAGATTTCTTCTAAAAGATTAAAGCCCGACTTCATTTTTTTGACGAGATATTTGCCGATATTTTCGGGCTTCGTCTTTTCTAAGAACTTGCGTTTGGCTTCTTGCAAGTTGACGGAAGACGCTTCTACGTTGTAGCCGTTTCTTCTATAACGGATTTGATAATAAAAGCCTTTTTTACCGCTTTGCCGTTTGGTTACGTGGGCTATGTAGCCGTTGAGTATAAAATGTTTCTTAAAAGTTTTGTCCATTTTGGTAATTTCTCCTTTCGTAAACGTAATAATTTCCGAGCCGAGAGATTCCGCTTGACTGTTTTCTTCTTCGAGTTTGAGTTCGCCCGCGTCGATAAGATTTTGAATGGTTTCTTCTGTGATAAAGCTGTTTGCCATTTTCAGAACCGTCAAAATATCTTCATCGGCGGTGGGTGTGGTTGCCATTTCTTTGATATATCCTGCTATTTCTTTTAATAATTCTTGATTCATTGTCCTCCTTTTGAAAAATTTTTGAAGAGTACACAAAGCCTTGGGCTTTGTATCCTACCATAAATATTCGTAAAATGCAAATGTTTTTTATTGTTTTCTATTTTGTCCATTGATAATTTTTATTTTTCGGCGGTTTGGGTACGTGGGCGCGTTCAGTTGCCGTTCGTTTGGCTTCTAAGAGTTTGTCGGGTGCGTGCGTGTGGATAAATTCAACGTATTCCTTGTATCGTTCAAGTTCAGGGATTTTCTTTTCCGTATCTTTGAGCAGTTTGAATAACTGCTCTCTATCTTTATCCCCGATAGCCTTTTCCTTTTCAAGCTGTTTATAACTTGCAATAAGCCCAACGATTTGTTTGCGAAGTTCGTTCTTTGAAAAAGGTTTCTTGCCGTCTATCGCGTCTTGGAATGCGCGTAAGTATTCTTGCATCGGTTTGATTTCTTCTTGCAAAGTTTGCAACTCTTTTTCTTGACGTTGCTTTTCCCATTCGTATTTGGTAGTATGTTTTTTATTGCTACCGACTTCTCCGCGCTCTAACCCATAGCGAATAGATACTTGTTCGTAAAAATCGTCTTGGAGATTCCCGAACGATAACTGTCCGCCTCGTTGTTCCCAGAAGTCCGAACTGCAAACTTTTGGGTGGGGGAGTTTTACTTCTTCGTATATGGATTTTCCGTGGCTGTCTTTCGCTTGGATAGGCGAGCCTTTTTCATTGCGTAACACTTTTCCGTCAGGCGCTTTGGCGTAAACCTTTTTCTTGCCCGTATCAACGAGCGGTATGTAATATAATTGTAAGTGTGGAGTGGTTTCATCTAAATGCACGACGGCGGATAAAATGTTTTCGTCCGTGCCGTGATAACCGATTTGACGTAAAACGAACTGATAACTACGGTTAAAAAAGTCAATCACCTTTTGTGGCGGCGGTTGACCTTGCACATACCCGAGCCTTTCAAAGAACGATTTATCCGACGTGATAATCATACCTTCAAAGGCAACAGACTTTTTCGTTTCCTTGAACGTGGCGTTGGTTGTTTCGACGATAGACTTCCATTGCCCAGATAATCCGCCGTCCGATTTTTTGTAATAGTAGTTGAGTGGCGTTCTCGTATCGTCGATATCTTCGTTGCGGTGATGTCGGCTTGTCCGTTCCGTTTCACCGCCGATTAAACGAAGCGAGCCTTTGCTAAATTTTTCTACTCTAATAACTTGATAACTTATAATAAAATCCTCCTTAAAAATTGATTTTTTCGCATACACGGGTGGGGGTGCTACAATTCATTGTAGCAATATCTCACTAAGATACAACGCGATGCTTTTGTATCCCGTTCGCCCTTGCAGGGAGCTTTATTAGTTTTGTTTGAAAGTGGGTGAAAAACAGTTGACTTATTTTCTTATAAATGCTATAATTATCTTGATAATGAACAAGCGTTTTAATAAAAATAAGCCGTACTCGGCATATTGGTTTGGACGGGTTGGGTTATTATAATATCATAATACTGAACGCAAGTCAAGCGTTTGAGTGTACTATTTTAATATTTTTGGAGAAATTTTTATGGATAAATATTTGTTGGAAAGACAAATTATGTTTTCAAGGAATATTGAATGTTGTCGTGAAGTTATTTTTGATTTACGGTATTTGGATATTACGGCTTATACAGGACTTGCGGAATCGACTATGATTTCGTACGATACGAGAGCTGTGTCGCCGTATATTACGGTAGCAAAGAAAATTGCTGATTTATACTGTACGGATATTGAACGCTTATGTGGAGACGAGATATACTTTGATATAGAAGAAGTATTGTCTTTGCAGAGGGCGTTTATCAAGCGATTGGGTGGAGTAGATATAAAGCTGTACAAAGAAAAAATACTTACCGAAATAGACAAGTATTTGAGTTTATCTAAATATGAAGTTTATAAGCTAATATCCCAAACATTTAGAGATACTATAATTGACTTACACCGTGACGGAAAATATATCACTATAGAAAACGACGAAAGTATTATAGAAAACTTTACTAGGAACTTCCACGATTTGCACGATAACTTAAAAATCAATTATCGAAAACTTGGCAAGGCGATAGATATGTCGATAGGGAATTTAACAAGACTTGCGCAAGGCAACGAGCCTATGCTTTCGGCGGTTATAAAGCTTGCCGATTTCTTTGATGTGTCCATAACTCAAATGCTTTCCGAAAATCCTAATTTCGATTATGAGAAGATACAAAAAGAAATCGAAGGGAAAACGAGTATTGCGAATTTACCGCCTGCGATTAGTGATAAAAAGATAAAGAAAGATAGAAAATTACGGATAGAATTGCTTGATAAAAGGCAGATTGGAAAATTGCTTGATAACTGCTTGAAAAAAATTGAAGGCTAATTATTTTGTAAATATAGGGCAGACAAAATCTTGTCTGTCCTATATTTACTATTTTGAATTATGATTTGAATTATTATTGCGGTTGAAAGTATGGATAATCTCTTTTGTGGGAATAGTCTTTTTAATTTCGCTAATTTTTTCCAATGCATCGCTTGCTAACTTTTCGTAATATTCAATTGGCTTATTTTTACAATATTGCCCAGATGACTTAAACACACGTAGTAATTTTTCTTTGTCATCTTCGCAAAAACAAGCGAGATACTGCATTAATTGAAAAGCATTTTTTTCTTCATCGTTAAAAATTTGTTCGCCGTAATACAACCTTTCAAAAGAAGCCCTCTTTGCACAAGCGGCTTTCGTCTTCTCAAAAACTTCTATATCGCCTAAACTTGTCAATGATTCAGGACCGCGTCCTTTCATAATATGTTCACGATGCTTTTTCTTGAAATATTCAAGTAATTCGTCAGGCGGTACATAAACCCCAGGATAATCTAATTCAAAAAGACAACTATCCACAATTTTATGTAAAGCATTTATGGCTTCATCATAGCTACAAG
>JAFVRU010000165.1 GCA_017504065.1 Clostridia bacterium | reverse complement strand
CGATATTGACGAGAATGACGTCTTCGCCGATTTTGACGATATGCCGCAAATCGATGAATAGCTCGCTCTTTTTAAAAGCAAACCCACGCCCGCCCGGCACGATAATTCCGATCCATTTATTCTCGGGATAACACAGCGCGATATCGCACACCTTCCCAAGCTTTTTTCCGTCTTGCGTATTGACTACTTCTTTCGCGCGAAGTTCCGAGAATGTTAACTCCATATTATACTCCTTGCAAAAAGCGTTTCAATACAATATATGCTACGGCGGGAAAAAACGTGCACGTTTTAAGAAATATTCAACCGAATATTATTTAAGGCGTTCTTTTCCAGTCGCGAAACCTGCGCTTGACTGATCCCCACTTCTTCGGAAATTTCCGTTTGCGTTTTCCCTTCGTAATATCGCAAAAACAGAATCTTCTTTTCCCGCTCGCCAAGCCGTTCCATCGCTTCGGAAAGCGCGACGTGCTCCGTCCAAATCTCGTCCGTGTTTTTCTCGTCGCAAAGCTGATCCATGAGCAAAAGCGTATCGCCCGCCTTGTTATACACGGGCTCGTATAACGATACGGGATCGGAAATCGCGTCCAGCGCGTACACGACTTCCCGCTCCGCTACTTTCAAGCTTTCCGCGATCTTTTCGATCGTCGCTTCTTCGTCCCGCGCTTCGATTTCTTCACGGGCTTTGAGCACTTTATAAGCCATATCCCGTATCGAGCGGGAAACGCGCAGGGAGTTCCCGTCCCGCAAATACCGTTTGATTTCCCCGACGATCATCGGTACGGCGTACGTTGAAAATTTCACGCCGACGCGCATATCGAACCCGTCGATGGCTTTGATCAGCCCCACGCAACCCGCCTGAAACACGTCGTCCGCGCCGAGATGCTTGATTCGGAAACGCTTGACAAGCGACAACGCAAGCCGCATATTCCCGATGATAAACTTATCCCGCGCTTCTTTATCGCCGCTTTTCAATTTTTGCATCAGTTCTTCGTTTTCCTTGGCGGATAAGCGGGGAAGCCCCGTCGTATCCACGCCGCAAATTTCCACTTTTTGCATACCGTTTCACTCTCCTTGTCGTATGTAGCCAAGACAAAAAAACAAGGGCAGGTATGCGTTGAGTATGCGCAAGTTGGAAAATTTTTATTCCATTTTCGCGATTTCCTTTTTCAAACGCAAAATAATTTTTTTCTCCAATCGGGATATGTAGCTTTGCGAAATGCCCAAAAGATCCGCCACGTCTTTTTGCGTCATTTCTTCGCCCCCGCCGAGCCCGAACCGCAAAAACATAATCTTTCGCTCCCGTTCGGAAAGCTTCTTTAACGCTTCCTTTAACTGTTCCTTTTCTGCATTCGCTTCGACGTCCCCGTAAACGGCGTCCGCCGACGTGCCGAGTACGTCGGATAACAGCAGCTCGTTGCCTTCGAAATCGGTATTCAGCGGCTCGTCGAACGAAACTTCGCTTTTCAGCCGCGCGGTACGACGCAAATACATCAAAATTTCGTTTTCAATACAACGGGAAGCGTACGTCGCGAGCTTGATATTCTTGTCCGTTTTAAAGGAATTGATGGCTTTGATGAGCCCGATCGTCCCAATCGAAATCAAGTCGTCGTTCTCCACCCCCGTATTGTCGAATTTTCGCGCAATATACACCACCAACCGCAAATTGTGTTGAATGAGCTCCGATTTAGCCCGTTCCTTTTCCTTTTCTTCGGAAAGCAAACCCAACATACGGCTTTCTTCTTCCGCCGAAAGGGGCAAGGGCAACGCTTCCCCGCTCCCGCAGACGTAATCCACTTCCCCGCCCGTTTTCAAAATCTTTCGTATAAGCCTTTCCAAAAACGCATAGATCTTCATTACGCACCTTCTTATACCGTACGGCAATTTAACAGTATTTTATACTCTCTCGATAACATATTCACCGAAACGGCGAAATATACCGCCTTTTCACAGTTTTCTTCGCTTATTCCGCGGACTTGTAGCGTTCCCCGATACAGCGGCACGCGTTTTGTCCCGCCGAGCGTACGGATCTCCGTTTCCGTTTCGGGAACTTGCTCTGCCCACAATTCGCCCAATAGCTCATAAGCGAGCTCAGGATCGACGAAGCACACGGGCAAGCCGTCCTGTTCGACGCGGTTGCCTGTGTCGAGAAACCCGTTCGCATACGCCACGTTTCCCCCGAATGCAAGCCTGCATTCGTAAATAAACCGATACAGCGTTTTACGGGCGTAAAGTTTCCCGATCAGCCACAAAACGCAAGCCGTTAAAAGCAAAAATCCGACAAGCGTCCACCACGTTGGAACGCGCGAAACGGCAAACTTGCCGTCAAACGGGAACTGCTCGTATACGCCAAGCAGCGCTCCGCCGAACCCAAAGCTGAACGTGAAAAAGAAAACGGAAGTCAACGCATACCTGCCCCATTCCTTTTTCGTTTTTACCCGTCCAACGACGAGCAAGCACAACAAGAACCCGACGGAGAATTTCAAAACGAAACGCAAGCCGCTTGCAAGCGCGACAAACGGAAACGCCAACGCGAACGCGCCGCCGAGCGATGCGGATAACGCTACTTTTTTCCAAACGATTTTTTGTTTCGCTGCCTTTAACGCCAAAGCGAGTAGCACTCCATCGAGTAAAAAGTTTTCCAAAAATGCGTATTCGATATAAATTTCCATATCCCGTTCCCCTTTGACAACAGTATAACGGCTGGAACAAGCAAAATAAAAACGCCTTTTGTCGAAAGGCGTTTTTTATCGTCATTTTACCGTTTTGTCGGTCAATATAAATTTTTTGCAGGCACGGTTTTATAGTCTGCCAAGAAATCGTCCACACCGCGCGCAACGACTGTAAAGCTCCCGTTCTCGTAATCGATCTCCGTTACGGAATTATTCGAAACAACGGGCAATTCGCTAATATTCTCAATCGGCACGTTTAGCCAAGCGCAAAGCAACGTCCGCAACAACCCGCCGTGCGTCGCGATAAAGACCGTTTGCCCGTCGTGATTTTTCGCGATTTCTTCCACAATGGCGAGCGCGCGCGTTTGCAATTCCGTCAAACTCTCGCCGCCCGTCGGACGACCGCCCTGTTTATACGCCGCGTACGCTTCGGGGTACTCCCGCACGACGTCGGCTATGTATTTGTCCGTCCATTCCCCCACGTCCAGCTCCCGCAAACGTTTTTCGGGGATCACGGGCAAGCCCAACGCTTTTGCAACAGGCGCAGCCGTTTCAATCGCGCGGCAAAGATCGCTGGAGTATACCGCGTCTACCGAATACGTCTTTAACACGTATTCCGCGGTGCACTTCGCCTGCTCCAATCCCAAAGCCGTCAACGGAATATCCTTATGCCCCGTGAATTTTTTTAAGTGATTATATTCGCTATACCCGTGGCGAATGATGAGCAATTTCGTCATACCTACTCCCTAAAACGCGTTTTTTAAATACTCGATCCGACCGTCCGCCCAAACTTCCGCGACGTCGAACCGCGCGTTCGGTTCTTCTCCCGTTTGCAGCCAAAAAAACTTGGCGATTTTTTGATAGCGTTGCCGTTTTGCAAAAACTACCGCTTCCTTGGGCGCGCCAAACCCGTCCGACGTACGCGTTTTGACTTCGATAAACGCGAGCTCGTCCCCGTCCTGCGCGATTAAGTCTGCTTCCCCGAACGGCGTACGGTAGTTCCTGCGCAGGATTTTAAAACCCTGCTTTTTTAAATGTTTTTCAACGAGCTTTTCGCCCTTTTTCCCTAAAACTTTTTTGTGAACGTCCTGCGGTGAATCGGACATAATCCTTGCTCCTTAATCGCTTGTATGTGCGCCGCCGTACCATACCCTTTGTTTTTCTCGAACCCGTATGCGGAGTACGTTTTCGCGTATTCGTCCATGATCCCGTCCCGATAGACTTTTGCGATAATACTCGCCGAGCCAATGGAATAGGACAACGCGTCGCCGTGAATAACGCTCTGTTGCGGGTAGGGAATATCGATCGTCATATTCCCGTCCGTAAGCACGACGTCGGGCGGAATTTCGAGCGTTTCGATCGCCCGTTTCATGCCGAGCTTCGTCGCTTCCAAAATATTGATTTCGTCAATCTTCTTTTCGTCGATCTCCACAATCGTATACGCGAGCGCCGCAGCCTTGATCTTTTCGGCGAGCTCTACCCGCTTCTTTTCCGAGAGTTTTTTGCTGTCGTCTACGCCGACGACGAGCGTTTCCGTATCCAGCGGCATAATCACCGCCGCGCAAACGACGGGCCCTGCCAGCGGACCGCGCCCCACTTCGTCCACGCCCGCAATATAGCGGTAACCTTTCGCGATCAAAGCGCGTTCGTATTGCAGTTTCTCATCTACGTTCCACTCTTTTTTCATTCCCGTTATCCTTTAAAAATCAAATTCCGCATAATCGGCGGGATCTTCCAAACAGAGCTTGCCGATCCTGCCTTTTCGGAAATCGTCCACAAGCGCTTTCGCGCCGCGTTCGTAATCGAACTCCCCGCCCCGCAGAATAAAGCCGCGGCGTTTACACAACGCTTCGTACATGCCGAGTTTTTCCGAAAAATCGGTGATCCCGTAGCGTTCGGTCAAATATGCGGGATATTTTTCTGCGAGTTCGCCCAACAGCTCCAACGCGATATCGTCCATATCCAAAATATCGTCGTTGATGCTGCCGATATACGCCAAATGTCGCGCGTGGTACTGATTATCAAACGACGGCGGCATTGTCCCCGGCGTATCCAAAAGATCGAACGCGCCGCATTTCAGCCATCGCACGTCCCGCGTTACCCCCGCTTTATCCCCCGTTTTCGCGCGTTTTTGCCCGCTCAACAGGTTGACGATCGTGCTCTTGCCTGTATTGGGAATCCCCGCAACCATGAACCGAAACGTCCGATTCAAGCCCTTGGCTTGCGCGCGTTGCCGTTTTTCTTCGGTAATGGCGTTTAAGCGTTGTAACAAAATCCGCTTGGTCGAAATATTCGTGGAGTCGCATTTCACGCACTCCTTGCCCTTGCTTTCGAAATATTTCAAGAACGCGTCCGCTTTCCCGTCGGCAAGGTCGGCTTTATTCAACACGTACAAAACGGGCTTCTCCCCGAAAATCTTTTTGAAATTTTTATTCACCGTAGCAATCGGCGCGCGAGCGTCTAACACACAGATTACGCCGTCGCAAAGATCTCGCTTTGCTTCCATGTCCCGCATCGCTTTGGTCATGTGCCCCGGAAACCATTGTATATTTTTCATAATTCACCTAAACAAATCCGGCCGTTTCTTTTTCGTAATCTCGATCGACTGTTCCCGCCGCCAAGCGTCGATTTTCGCATGATCGCCGCTGCGTAACACTTCGGGAACGCAAAGTCCGCGGTATTCCTGCGGACGGGTGTATTGGGGATATTCGAGCAAATTCTCCGAAAAGCTCTCGTCTACGAGCGACGAGTGGCTGATCACCCCATCCACGTACCGAGAAACGCAATCGGCAACCACCATGGCGGGCAGTTCTCCGCCCGTCAAAACGTAATCGCCAATGGAAATTTCTTCGTCGATAAACAAATCGATCGCGCGTTGATCGACGCCTTCATAGTGCCCGCAAAGCAAAATCAAATGCCCGTATTCGAGCAGTTCAAACACCTTTTGTTGCTTGAACGTTTCCCCTTTGGGCGACATATAGATCCGCCGCGCTTTATGCTCGGGATCAAGCGCTTCAATCGCGCTGCCGATCGGCTGCGCCATCATGACCATTCCCGCGCCGCCGCCGAACGGATAATCGTCGCATTTTAAATGCTTGTCGTCCGTATAATCGCGGATATTGACGATATTGATTTGAATTTTCCCGTCCCGTTGCGCTCTACCCAAAATACTTTCCTGCATCGCGGAAAACATCTCGGGGAACAGGGTCAAAATGTCGATTTTCATACGTGTTACTCCCTTTCGTCTAATACACGGTAGCCCCAAAACCCGTTTTTATAGAATCGCTTCTACAAAGCTCTTGGAATCGAACTGTTCGAGATCGGACATCTTTTCGCCCACGCCCGCAAAGAGTACGGGAAGCGAAAGCTCGGCGGACAACGAGAATACGAACCCGCCCTTTGCCGTTCCGTCCAATTTCGTGAGCACGATCCCGTCGAGTTCCACCGCTTCGTCGAATACGCGCGCTTGGTTGACGGCGTTTTGCCCCGTCGTTGCGTCCAAAACGAGCAGCTTTAAAAAGTCCGCTTCGGGGAATTCCCGAGAAACGACTCTGTCCATTTTACGGAGCTCGTTCATCAAGTTTTCCTTGACGTGTAATCTACCCGCCGTATCGACGATGACGACGTCCGTGCCCTTGGCTTTCGCCGACGATACGGCGTCATAAATAACTGCCGACGGATCGCTGCCTTCTTCATGCTTGACAATACGCACTTTTGCGCGCTCCGCCCACACCGACAACTGCTCGCTCGCCGCCGCGCGGAAAGTATCCGCCGCCGCGACCGTTACCGTCTTGCCCTGCGACAGGAAATAGTGCGCGAGCTTACCCACCGTCGTCGTTTTGCCTACGCCGTTCACTCCGACGAGCATAATCACGCAAGGATAGGACGGCGGTTCGACTTCCGATTCTTCCAAAATATCCGTCAAAATTCCGCGGAGCAGTTCGGTTACGTACGCTTCGTCGCGTAATTTTTCCGCCATTGCTTGCGCTTTGACCCGTTCGACGACTTCTTCCGCCGTCGTTACGGATACGTCGGAAGAAATCAGGAGTTCTTCCAATTCGTCGTAAAATTCGTTCCCGAGTTTATTTTTCGAAAACAGGACGCGCAATTTCTCCGAAAGGCTGTCTTTCGTCTTTTTCAACGCGCCGAAAAGTTTCCCGAATAATCCCATAATCCATCTAACTTCCTTTTTTGAACTATACCCCCTTAACGAGTAAGGGGGTACGCTTTTTTACTCTACCGTGCCTGCGCCCAAACGGGATTCCACTTCCGCGAGCTTGACGGAAACGATCTTGGACACGCCCTTTTCCTGCATCGTAACGCCGAAAAGCGTATCCGCTTGGTTCATCGTCGGCTTTCTGTGCGTGATGACGATGAATTGCGTTTCTTCCGCGAAACGCTTCAAATACGTCGCAAATCTATCCACGTTCGCGTCGTCGAGCGCGGCTTCGATTTCGTCGAGAATACAGAACGGCATCGGTCTTGCGCGGAGTATCGCGAACAAAATCGCGATCGCCGTGAGCGCCCGTTCCCCACCCGAAAGCAAGGAAATTTTCGTGAGTTTCTTGCCCGGCGGACAAGCCACGATTTCCACGCCCGCGTTGAGCGGATCTTCTACGCCGTCGTAGTCGATTTGCAGTTCCGCTTTCCCGCCGCCGAACAATTCCTTGAACGTGATTTTAAAGCTTTCGTTGATTTGCTCGAACCCTTCGTTGAAAATCCGCAACATTTCGCCGCGAATTTCGTCGAGCGCCGATTGCAGATCGTCGATCGCTTTTTGCAAGTCGTCGCGTTGCGTGATCATTTCGTCACAATGCGCTTTTTCATCGACATATTCTTCTTCCGCGTGCAAATTCACGCCGTCGCTTTCGAGAATCGTGATCTTTCGACGGAGCGCCGTGATCAAGGTCGTCGCTTCTTCCATATTGAATTCCGCGCGACGGAGCGGCAAACACGTTTCGTAGTCCAGCCCGTACACTTCGTCGATGCGTTGGCGCATGTTTTCCAAGTTCGTGTCGATCTTACTGATTTCGATTTCGCATTTATACCGCTTGTCCGAGCTCTTGGTCAACGTTTCCTGCAAACCCGTCTTGTCTTCTTCCAAAACAAGCTGCGCGGCGTTGATTTCTTCCTTTTGCTTGGTGAGCTCGTTGATCTCGTCCACAATGGCTTGTACGGCGGCTTTTTCTTCTTCCGTCAGCTCCTTTTCTTCGGCTTCCGCTTCCAAAATTTCAAGCCGTTCTTCCGCTTCCGTTTTCTCGTTTTCCATCTCGACGATACGTTTGACGATCTCTTCCTTTTCCGCCGTCAAGCGTTCGATCGCGTCCTTTTGCGCTTCGAGCTGGGACGTGAGCGTCGTGTATTCCATTTCAAGCGCCCGCAAAGTCTTGCTCTTTTCCGCGCGTTCGTCCTTGAATTTCTCGCATTGATCGCGTTGATCCGCCATTTGCCGAGCCGCGTCTTCGCGACGGGACGTGAGCTGTTCTTCGCTCAAGAACGAGTTCGCTTCTTCCGACTGCAAATCCGCCAATTTGAGCTTGTGGAATTCCAACGCTTCCGCGTACGTTTCGATATCCGTTTCCGCTTCCGTGATCTGTTGCACAAGCGCCGTTTCGCGTTGCGTGAGCCCCGCGATCTCGCTATTCGCGCCTTGGTATTTTTCCCGCAAAGCGTCTACCGCAGCTTCCGCTTCCGCGCGAGCGCGTTCGCTTTCCGCAATCGCCGCACGTAATTTTTCAATATATTTTTGCTTGCGGGCGATGTTTTCCTTGCATTCCTGAATTTTCCGTTCGTTGGAGAGCAGGGAAGCCGAATCTTTGCGACGGCTACCGCCCGTCATCGCGCCGCTCGTTGCGATAATATCGCCGTCAAGCGTAACGATTTTGAACATATTCCCGTACTTATTCGCGATCGCCGTTGCGTTTGCAATGTTGTCGCAAATGAGCGTATTGCCGAGCAAGTTACTGATGACGTTGTAATAATATTCGTCGTATTTCACGAGCTCGGTCGCAAGCCCCATCGCACCGCGTTCTTCAAGTGCTCTGCGGATCTCGCGGGAGTCGGGGCGGGGGCGCATGTTCGCTACGGGCAGGAAAGTAACGATCCCGCCGTTGCTCCGACGCAAGTATTCGATCAAATATTTCCCATCGTCCGACGACGGAACGACGATGTTTTGCATGTTGCCGCTAAACGCCGTTTCGATCGCCAATTCATAGCGTTGATCGGTAGAAACGATATCCGCCAAAGCCCCGCGCATGTGTCTACTGATTTCGGGGTTGGTTTTCGCTACCGAAAGCAACCGACGAACGGATTCCTTATACCCTTCGTAACGGTTCTTCAAGCCGATATACATTTCCAAATTTTCTTTCAAAGACGCGATTTGCCCGTTCGCATTGAACAGTTCTTGGTTGAAATCGTTGATCGTCAACTGCATTTCCCGCGCTTCTTCTTGCTTTTCTTCAAACTCCCGAGAGCCGTTCGACGTCAAATCCCGCAACGCTTTCAAGTCCTTGCGCACGGATTGGAGCTCGTCCGCCAAACGTTCTTTCCGATCTTCGGCTTTTTGCACGGCGGAAACGAGTTCATTGAGCTTCTCTTTCGTCGCTTCCATGCGCGCGGCGAGCGTACCCAAGTTCTTTTTCAGCTCGGACAAATCGTCCGCGGACGAGAGTTGATCTAACCGTGTTTCGTCCGAAAGTTTTTCAAAAACTTCGATCTTTTTATCCAACGCGGACACGGCGGAGCGCAATACTTCCGTTTGCGTTTCCAAAGCCGAGATCCGTTCCGCGCCGTCGCTGTTTTTCTTGGTTGTGAGCGCGATTTCGTCGTCGATCTCCCCGATACGGATTTTGCTGGCT
>JAFVRU010000164.1 GCA_017504065.1 Clostridia bacterium | reverse complement strand
GTTTTGTACTTGTATATTTTCCACAAACGGACGCGCGTGGCGCAAATAATATTTATCCCAATCGGGCAAAACGCCCCCGTCGTTATCCAAAGGCGCGCGGAATACATTCCAACGAATTGCGCCGTATTCTACCTTCCCTTTTACGACAGAAACAATCTCCCCTTCCGCTTTATCCAAAGTATACCGAATATCCCCGACTTGCACGTGAATCCACTCATCGTCTTCTTGTATTTGCGCGGCGTTTGTATTGTTCCATTCCCCGACGACGTTTGACGATTCATACGATTGCCACGTAGCAACAATTTCCCCGTCTTTTTTATAATCCACAGATAAATTGCCTTCTTCCACGATGAGTTCGATTTCTTCGCCGGGTTGTATTTGCACAGGCAAAGATTGCTTTGTTTTTCCAATCAGATGCAGCACTCCGCTTTCTACCGCGAAAAAGTTTCTATTCTTTACCCATAAACGGTCTCCGTCTTTTCTAAATTCCAGCGGTTGATAAACATACTTCATTTGCAAAGTACCCGCTTTTATTTTTCTATCCGTTGACACAATCCCGTCTACGCAGTAATTCCCGCTATTGACAATTTCTCCAAAATCCCCGCCGTATCGGAACCCTTTATCCTGATACTGCACGGCTTGATCAACAAACTCCCAAATAAACCCGCCCATATAATGATCGTCGGAGCGGAAAAGATCCCAATATTCTTGCAAGCCACCGGGCCCGTTCCCTATCGCGTGTGAATACTCACAAAGCAACAGGGGGCGGTCTTCTTTTTCGGGGTTGTACCGTTCCTTAATCCAATACACAGGCACATACATTTTACTAATAATATCTACTTCTTTTGCCCATTGGGTTCGGGGGTCTAACTTCTCTATACTCAGCGCGTTAACCCCTTCGTAATGCAACGGTCTAGTGCTATCTAATTCACGCATTTTTTCCAAAGCGAGCTGCGTATTCGTGCCCAACCCAGATTCGTTGCCGAGCGACCACATAACAACGCACGCGCGGTTTTTATTCGGCTGAATATTATTGATTTGTCTTTCTATATAACTGCTTGTAAAAAAGCGATCGCTGGCTAACCAAGAAACTCTTTGATGGTCAGTATAGTCTTGCCAATTTCCCGCCCAAACACCGCCGTGATGTTCCAAATCACTTTCACTCATCACGTATAAACCGTATTCATCGCACAATTCGTAAAAGAGCGGCGACGCAGGATAATGCGACGTACGTACGGCATTCACGTTCAACTTTTTCATCAATAAAACGTCGGTTAGCATATCTTCGTAAGAAACGGCTGCTCCCCTTTCTGGATGGAAATCGTTCCGATTCACCCCATAAAACTTAATCGGTTTGCCATTGAACAAATACAAGCCGTCTTTCACTTCCGTAGTGCGTACGCCTATCCGTTCGAAAATGACTTCATCGTTCGCCGATAATTGCATATCATATAAACAGGGGTCTTCCGCGCTCCATAAATGTACGTCTTCGAGCAAAAACATCATCGTTTTTCCCGGTTGAACCGTTTTGGTTTGCCCTTCCATCGACACGTCAATATCTACTTTACTGTCATTGAAAAAGTATACTAGCCCTTCCGTATTATCGATTTTCGTTTGAATGCGATAATCAACAATATGTTTTTGGGGACGGAAAAGCAAATATACATCTCGAAAAATGCCGGTAAATCTCCACTTATCTTGGTCTTCCAAATACGTTCCCGCATTCCATTTCAACACCAAAACGTCCAGTTTGTTTTCCCCGTCAGTCAAAAAATCGCTAACGTCAAACTCGCTTATTCGATGAGAAATACAAGAATAGCCGACAAACCGACCGTTAATATACACATAAAAAGCGCTATCCACGCCTTCAAAGACAAGATAGGTTTTTTCGCTGTCTTGCTCGCACGTGAATTTCTTCGAATAATGATAACAGGGAATTTTTTCAGGAATATGCGGCGGATTATAGGGAAACGGATACGCCAAATCTACATATTGAAAATAATCATAACCGGAATATTGCACACAGGAAGGAACGGAGATTTCGTCTACACCCTCGCCCGTCCAAAATTGGTCGGCTCCCAATACGCTTTTATAACCGCGAATTTTCCAAGAACCGTTGAGTGATTGAAAACATTGGCTGTTCTCTCTTTTATCCCGATTTTGTCCTTTCTTAAAAGGTATGTAGTACGCCCTTGCGGGCATCGTGTTTACGCTATCGCATTTTACATAATACTTTTCCAACATTTTGTATGCTTCC
>JAFVRU010000163.1 GCA_017504065.1 Clostridia bacterium | reverse complement strand
GTCGCGCGTTGGGGCACGGAGAGCGTTTTCACGCCTTCGCCCGCGTATTCGATAATCGCGCCAACTCCGCCTTTTACGCCTAACATTCGCAAAATCTCCAAAATCACGTCTTTTGCGCCCACGTAATCGGAGAGTTTGCCGACAAGTTCCACTTTAAAGATTTTTGGCATGGTTATGTAGTACGTGCCGCCGCCCATCGCGACCGCGACGTCTAACCCGCCCGCGCCCATACCGAGCATACCGATTCCACCCGCCGTCGGAGTGTGCGAATCCGAACCGATCAGCGTTTTCCCGGGCTTGGAAAACCGTTCCAAATGCACCTGATGACAAATCCCGTTCCCCGGTCGGGAAAAACGGATTCCGTGTTTTTTCGTTACCGTTTGCAAATAGCGGTGATCGTCCGCATTTTCGAAACCCGCTTGCAAGGTATTGTGATCGACGTACGCTACGGAAAGCTCCGTTTTTACGCGATTCACCCCCATCGATTCGAACTGCAAATACGCCATTGTACCCGTCGCGTCTTGCGTCAGCGTTTGATCGATCCGCAAGCCGATTTCCGTACCTGCGATCATCTCTCCGCTAACCAAATGCGCCTTGATGATTTTTTGCGCTACCGTATACCCCATATTACTCTTATTCCTTAAACGTATTTTTTAACGACGAGCGTTCGTCTTGCACCAACTCGTTGAACAACGTTTCGAGCTCGTCTTCGCCCATGACCGTAGTACGTCCGTCCGCGTATAAGCCGTCGATACGCGTTTTCATCTCTTGCACGAGCCAATCCTGCTTGGTAACGAGCGACGCTTCGGGCAGCTCGTAATGCTTGTTGATCCAATACGCGATCCCCGCCAAGCCCGAAGTGTTCGAAATGGACACTTCCGCAGGTCGAGCCAGAATTTTTTCCGTATCGAAAATATTGTAAATTTCCGCGTCTGTCATGATCCCGTCGGCGTGAATCCCCGCGCGGGTCAGGTTGAACGCGCTCCCGACGAACGGCGTCATCGGCGGGATTGAATACTTCAATTCCTTTTCGAAATATTCCCCGATTTCCGTGATTACCGTCGTATCCATGCCGTCCAAAGTACCGCGCAACGACGCGTATTGCATGACCATCGCTTCCAAAGGCACGTTCCCAGTCCGCTCCCCAATGCCGAGCAAGGAACAGTTTACGCCGCTCGCGCCGAACAGCCAAGCGCTGACCGCGTTGGCTACACCCATATAGAAGTCGTTGTGCCCGTGCCATTCCAGCATTTCCGAAGTAACGTCGGAGTAGTGATGCAAACCGTAAACAATCCCGGGTACGCTTCGGGGCGGCGCTGCGCCCGTGAACGGAACGCCGTAGCCCATCGTATCGCACATACGGATTTTTACGGGAATTTTCGCTTCCCGAGAAAGCTCGATCAAAGCGTTTACGAACGGCACGACGAAGCCGTAGAAATCCGCCCGCGTCAAGTCTTCCAAATGACAACGCGGCTCGATCCCCGCTTCAAACGCTTGTTTTACTACGCCCAAATAATGATCGTACGCCTGTTTTCTCGTCATGTTCAGTTTTTTGAAAATGTGGTAGTCCGAACAGCTGACCAAGATCCCCGTTTCTTTGATTCCGATATCGTGCACGAGCATGAAATCTTCTTTCTTTGCCCGTATCCAAGTCGTGATTTCCGGGAATTTATAGCCGAGCGACATACACTTTTCCAACGCTTCCCGATCCTTTTTCGTATATACGAAAAATTCGCTTTGCCGAATCAGCCCGTTCGGTCCGCCCAAACGCGCCAGCATTTTATAAATATCCACGATTTGTTTCGCCGTGTACGGCGCGCGGGATTGCTGCCCGTCGCGGAACGTCGTGTCCGTAATCCAAATCTCTTTGGGCATGTTCATCGGCACGCGACGGAAGTTAAACGGAACTTTCGGAATCTCGTCGTAAGGGTAAATATCTCGAAACAAGTGCGGATCTGCTACGTCCTGTAATTCGTACGTGTACGGATCTTGTTCCAACAAATTACTCATAGGATTTAATTCGATCATATTCTTTTCTCCTATATTTTATTTTTCGATTATAAACGCTGTTTTAATTTATTAAATCGATTATACAGAAAAAGAAAGGGTTTGTCAAGGATTTGAATGAAGAAAAACGAGAAAACACCATCTTTTTTCAGAATTTCCACCCGCTATACATCAAAAAGAGCCCGCGAGCATGCGCGAACTCCTGTCCTTTAAAACGCGTCTTTGGTGATTTTCGACCAACGTTTCGCTATGAATTTTAATCGCCAAGAAGTCGGCAGCCACGCGGTTGAAAAGCGCATGACTTTATTCCAGAACCCGACGATGGTCTTCCTTTTATTTTTACGCACGACTTTTAAGGAATATTCCGCAACTTCTTCAGGCGTTTTCGCGGCGAGCTTGCCCCAAAGCCCCTGTCCTTTGATTTGTTCTTTAATATCGTCGCGGGTGGGCATTGCGCCGGGCAAAATCGCCGTTACCGCGACGTTTTTCCCTTTCATTTCTTCCCGCAAGGATACGGAGAAGGACGTCAGCGCGCCTTTTAACGCGCTGTAAATTGCAAAATACGGCATGGGATAGATTCCCGAAACGCTCGTAATATTCACAATCTCCAAACGCTCCGCTTTGCGTTCGATCGCAAAACGGCACATCGCGACCGCCGCTTCGAAATTCACGCGGCATTGAAAAGCAATCTTTTCCTGTGTGTATTCCACCAAGCCCTTTTGTATGTCCGCGCCTGCTACGTTGGCGAGCAGGGATATACGGAGATTTTCCGACGCTATTTGCTCCGTCAACGCGATACGGCTGCCCGTATCCGACAAATCCGCC
>JAFVRU010000162.1 GCA_017504065.1 Clostridia bacterium | reverse complement strand
CGCTGCGGGGGAAAAAGCGCAAAACTCCAACGCCGAACAAATCGAAAAAACCTTGCTCTTTCCCGAACTGAAAAAGCAAAACAAACTCTCGGAGCTTGTAAAAGAAATCTTGGACGGCAACAGTCTTTTGCTCGTAGACGGCATTGCGGACGGATTCATCGTCGGCGCGAAATTTTTACCCGTTCGAGCGATCATCGAACCGCCTACGGACGTCGCCGTCAAAGGCCCGCGGGAAGGGTTTATCGAAGATATAAAAACGAATATGGCGCTTGTGCGGAAACGCTTGAAAACGCCCGATTTGCGGTTTGAAACGCTGCGCGTGGGAAAACGCTCGGATACCGCCGTAACCGTTTGTTGGCTGGACGGCACGAGCAATCCCGAAGTCAAGGACGCCATCGTAGCCAAGCTCAATGCGGTGGAACTTGATTTCGTGCCCGATTCGTCCTACGTCGCGGCAATTTTGTCGCCGAGAAAACACTCCGTTTTCCATACGCTCGGCAAAACGGAAAAACCGGACATTTTCGCAGCGAAAATTTGCGAAGGTCGGGTCGGGATTTTGGTGGACGGCTCGCCGATCGCGCTCACCGCGCCTTTTGTGCTCACCGAAGATTTGCAAAGCAGCGAAGACTATTTCATCTCGCCGTTTATGGCGACGATTTTTCGGCTGTTGCGGTTTTTCGCGCTGTTCGTCGCCGTGTTCCTGCCCGCGTTCTACGTCGCCGCGCAACTGTTCAAAATGCAGCTTTTGCCCTTGGGACTCATGCTCACGATCGCAAGTAGCGTGCGGGATTTGCCCTTGTCGCCGAGTATGGAAATGTTCGTCGTGCTCTTTCTTTTGGAAGTCTTGAAAGAAGCGAGTATCCGCATGCCCAAATACGTGGGTATGTCCCTTTCGGTTGTGGGAGCGCTCGTGCTCGGCGAAACCGCCGTTTCAGCAGGGTTTTTATCCACCCCCGCGATCATCGTCGTCGCCTTTTCGGGAATCTGTTTATACACCGTGCCCAATTTCGTGGAAACGGGCAGTATTTTGCGGTGGGTGTTCCTGATTTTGGCAGGCAGTATCGGTCCGTTCGGAATCGTGCTGTTCGCCGCGTTTTTGCTCTATTATTTGTTGTCGTCGGACGCGTTCGGCTCGCCCATGCTCGCGCCTTTTTCCCCACTTTTGCCGCGGGATTTGCGGGATACCGTCGTTAAGTACGACTTGTACAGCTTAAACGACCGTCCCCGTTCGTTCCGCTCAAAAAACAAAACGCGATTGCGCTTTAAAAACAGTCAGGATCAAAATTCAAAATAGGGAGTATTTTTATGAACCATACCTTTCAAACCCCGTTCCAATCCCCGACGAACGAACGCGTCGTCGGACGGCAAATCGCGCTGTTTGCCGCGTTTGTTTTGCCTGCGGCAAAGCTCTTGGAAGCTCCGTCCATTCTCGCAAAATACGCCGCGGGAGATCTACTGCTTCCCGCGCTTTTACACTTTCTCTTGCAAGCGGGGCTGCTCGCTGTCATTCTCTACGTCGTATCCCGCTCCGAAACCCCTTTGTTCGAGCGATTGCAACGCGTTTTGAAAAAGGGCGTGATCGTCGTCTATCTATTCTACGCCGCCTATTTTCTGTTTGCGGTTTTGTTGCCGATTTTGGACTTGGAAAAATACGCTTACGCCGCGTTCTTTGACACCGCGCCGACCACCTTTTCCTTTTTGTTTTTCTTCTTCCTTTCCGCGTTTATTTGCGCCAAAGGCATAAAAGCCGTCGGACGGTTTGCCGATATCAGCTTGTTTTTGTTCCTGCTTTCCTTTTTCGCGCTAATGGCGCTTTCCTTGACCGAAACGGATTTTACCCACCTGCTTCCGCTGTTCGGAACGAAATTTGAGCGTACCATGTCTGCGTTCAAGTACACTACGCCCCATTTTTCGGACGCTGTGCTACTGCTGCCTTTGCTCGGGAATTATCAATACAAGAAAAAGGACGCGCCGAAAATTTTATTCGGGTACGGGATCGGCGCGCTGTGTACGCTGTTTTTTCTCGCCGTCTTTTACGGAATTTTTTCTTCCGTCGCGCCGAGAGAACATTACGCGTTTTCCAAAATCGCGCAATACTTCCCGGCGTTGTCCGTAATCGGTAGAATCGACCTACTGTTCGTCTATCTGTTGTCTATCGTCTTGTTCTTTTATACCGCGCTCCCCGCGCAATACGCAACGCATTTGTTTTCCCGCTCCTTTTCCTTGGAACGGAAAGCGATCGTTTCCGCCGTTTTGAACGTCGCATTGTTCCTGTTTGTATTCTTTTGCAATAAATACTACAACGCCTTTTACCGCGTTGTCGGGGGAAAACTCGTTTGGGTCTTTTGGTTGTTTGCCGACGTTTTACCCCTGCTTTTACTGCTTTTGCCCAACGGCAAACCCCGCCCCGCCGCTCCGTCGGCAAAGGAGAAATCGCATGCATAATTTACACAGTCGAAACACCGTACGTTACTATTTACTGCTTGTACTCGGTTTGCTCGTCTTATTCTTTTCCAACGATTTTGGACTGCTCGACGTGCAAAAAACCGCGATCGTTTTGGCTGCGGGGATCGATCGGGACGCCGATTCGTTTATCGTAACGTCGCAAATCTCCATTCCGCAATCGTCCACGCAGGGCAAACAAACCCAAGCCGTTCAAATCGTTAGCCGCGGAAAAACCGTCGCGGACGCATTCGACGAAATTAACGCGAAAACAGGCTGGTATCCCAAGCTCGTGTTTTGCGATTTGATCGTGTTGGGTAGCTCGGTTGCCGAGCAAAACGTGTTCGACGCGCTCGATTTCTTTCTGCGCGACGAGTATCTCACCGACAACTGCCTGCTCGCCACCTGCGACGGCACGGCGAAAGAGATTTTGAACGCGTCCGCGCTCGTCGATCCGTCCAGCAGCGTTGCAATCCAAAAAGTGCTCTCGGCGCATGCGGAACGGGTGGGAACGGCGCTCCCCGTCTCTTTGCGGGAATTCTCCATCGGCTATTTTAGCGACAGTAAAAGCGGGTTTTTGCCCGTTTTGAAAACCGAGCCGCAACAAGAAAAAATCGGCAACGAAGGCGAACAGCAGGGCGGTTCGAATGGTTCAGGCGGAGCGGGCGGTTCGGGAAGCTCGGGAAGCTCAGGCGGCGAGCAATCGCAAGGGCAAGCTCAAGGCGAAGCTTCGGGCGGACAAAAAAACTCCGAAAGCGGACAATCGGAGCAAAACAAGCCCGTGTTTAGCGCAGGCGAAACCGCGCTGTTTGTGAACGGGAAACGAGTGGAAACGCTCACCCGCGAAGAAACGTTTGCTTTGTGCGCGGTTACAGGTAAGCTTCGGCTCGCTTCCTATGCCGTGGAGCGGAACGGCGACACTTGTACGCTGACCGTGAAACGCAATTCCCCGTCCGTCAAACTCCAAGTCGGCAAGGACGGTATGGCAACGTTGAACGTGGATTTGACGATGACGGCGGGCGTATTAGATTATTCCGTTGCTCAATCGATGGAATCGATATCCGATGCAGGCGACGTTTCCAAAGCCTACCTTTCCGCCGCGGAAAAGAAACTCGCAGGAGAAATTCATCGAGTTTTCGAAAAAAGCCGCGCGTGCGGTTGCGACGTGTTTCGGGTTCGGGAACGGCTCGTGAAATACAAGAACCGACGTTTGCGCGTGCATCAAGACACCGTTTTGTCCCGCTCGCTTGCCGACGTGAAAGTGCGTTTTGAAAACGTCCGTTAAGCCCCGATCCTAACCGCTTTTTTTGCATAAAAATCCCCCTTATGCATTTATTCCGTAGCGTATATTTGTGGACAACTTTTTTCGCCGTGTGGAAAAGAACAAACGTTTGTGGATAATTGAGCGGTTTTTTTCACTTTTTTTGCGGTTTTTTTGCACATTTATCCACTTTTTTTGATTTTTGAATTTTTTATCCACAGCTTTTGGACGTTTCATTTTCTTGTATGTATCCTTTTGTGGACGGTTTATCCACAGGAAAAACCCTTTGTTTTCAAGGGTTTTAAAAAATTTTACTGGATTTTTATAATACACCTTGGGTTGTTTTCACGCAATTTATCCACATTTTTGATTTTTGGTGGGTGGACAACCCTGTTTTCTCCACATTTGCGGTGGATAACCCTGTTTTTCGGAGTTTGCATACAATTTATAAATTTATTTTTCGACAAAAAAATCCCCCGTCCGACAAACTGTAACAAATCGGATTCGGGGAGTTTTTCACATGTCTTTTTCGGTGTGGATAACTGTTTTTAGAGCAAAAATCCGAGCAGCCAAACAATCAAATTATGCTCGTAAAGCCAGCCGACCAGCAAGCCGTTTTCCAAATACGAACCGACCGTTTGCGACGGGAATACAGTCAGCACCGAGAACACGAAACTGATAAGCAAAAGACACTCGATCGCGCCAACCGCCGCGCCAAGCAGGGAATCGACTGCGTCTAATAGCTTCAACCGAGAAATGATCGCGCGGAGCAAAGTTTTCGTCAGAAGAAGCAACAATTTTACTACGATAAAGAGCAAAATTGCGGAAATTAACGTCGCCGTCAGTTTCGCGAGCGTTGCTCCGATGACCATACCGAGCGTCGTACCCACCGCAAGCTCCCCTTTCCCGAACGTTTTCAACGCCAATTTTCCAAGCAGCGCGGAAATATCCTTGCCTTGAAGCGCCGCTTCCAAGCCTTGCTCGGAAATGTCCGTATCAAAGCCCGAAAGTTTAGAGAATGAATGGGTGAATTTTCGATCGAAAAAGTCTTGCAGCCCAAACAGTCCGTCCGTCAGTTTCAAGAACGTTTTGGCAAAGGCAACCGCAATAAAAATCGCTAAAATCGTGGAAGCAAACCCGAAAAGGCATTCGATAAAGCCCTTTCTCGACGAAACGATCATAAATCCGAGCAGGCAAACTACCACGATGACGTCTAGGATATACCCCGACCATTGCATCGCGCATAAATTTTTAAAAACGCCGTTCGACATAATCGCTCCTTTTTGCTTTCTATTGTATTATTATACCACATTGCTTGATTTTTTTCAACCCCCGAACGGATTTTTTTCGTTTTTTCTTTTCCGTAGCGATTTTCCGTTTAAAACTCGTGGTCTTTGGCTATACTTTTCTTCGTATTGAGTGTAAAAGGGGCGCGGGCATGGAGTATTCTTTTCATATTTATAATAAGTTTGCCGCCGACGGAGCGGCAATGGCTACGGATACGCTTTTACGAGAGTTTTTGCAGCGAAAAAAGACCGAAAACCGCGGGGCAGGTACGCGTTCAAGCGCAGAAATAGGCGAAAACAACGAACTTTCGCCCGTCATCGTTTGCGTGGGGAGCGATCTTGCAATCGGGGATTGTTTAGGTCCGATTACAGGTTCTATGCTGCGGTATAAAACGCAGGGGCTGCGCGTATTTTTATACGGAACGCTCGCCGCGCCCGTTACCGCAAAAGAAATACGGTATATGCGTACGTTTTTAAAGGAAACGCATAGGGGAAGCCCTGTGATCGCGATTGACGCTGCAGTCGGCGACGCAGGGGATATTGGGCTCATCAAAATCAACGATACGCCGCTACGGCCAGGCGCAGGGGCAAATAAAAAACTCGGCGCGATTGGGGATATTTCGATTATGGGCGTTGTTGCGGAAAAATCCGTAGCGAATTACGGGTTGCTCAACACCACGCGGCTCAATCTCGTATATACAATGTCCGAAATCGTTTCGGACGCGATCGCGAATTTGCTTTGGGAGCGATGCGGGAAAAGCGGGATCGCAAAATCGCAGTAAAAAGCTTGACTTTTTCTTTGTTTGCGTGCTATAATAGAAACGCTTTAGGAAGGTTTTCGGTAGAACACTTCCTTAATAAAAAAACCGAGGTACAACTTATGAAAAACGTTTTCACGACCAAACGTCTTTGCCGCGCAGGGATCATCGCCGCTTTATACGTGGTGCTCACCTACGCATTCGCGCCCTTTGCTTTCGGACCGTTACAGATCCGTCCTGCGGAGGCGCTTTGTATTTTACCGCTGTTCTTCTTCGAAGCCGTACCCGCCCTTTGGATTGGGTGCATGCTCTCCAATCTTTCGTCGCCGTTCTTGGTTTACGACGTGCTGATCGGCTCGCTTGCAACGCTTTTGGCGGCTTTTTGTACTTATTTAATCGGTCGATTTTTTAAAAAAGATTTTCCGCGTTTGGCGCTCGGCGGAATTTTCCCCGTTGTGTTCAACGCTCTGATCATACCTTTTATTATCGTTGTTTTGTGCGGGGATCTCGGCGGAAAAAGCAGTATGCTCTCCGCTTACGGATTCTATGCGACTTGCTTTTTGCTCACCCAATCCGTTTGGGTATACGGATTAGGTGCTCCATTCTATTTTCTCTTTCAAAGCCGTATCCGCCGAACGACCAAGTAAACTCTCTAAACAGGCATAAAATACCCCCCAGCGAAATCGCTGGGGGGTTGCTTTATTTATTCTTAATATCACTTACCAATAATCGTATATGCGAAATTTCATCCGCCGTTAATCCTTGTACATCGATTGTTTCCTTTGCTTCAATTCCTAACAAATAATCCGTTGACACATTAAAAAATTTGGCAATTCTGACCAACATTTCGATAGACGGTAAAACGTTATCGTTCTCCCAATTAGAAACACATTGCTTGGTTACGCTCATTTTTTTTGCAAATTCCACTTGGTTCATTCCGCTTTGTGTTCGTAAATATTTTATATTTTCGTTTAACGTTTTTTCCATAACTCAACCTTAAAATCAATTTTTACAATACTATTATAAAATATTGCTTGACATGTTAAAAATACTATGGTATACTAATAATTGACCGATATGGTACATTATATACGAGGTGTTGATTATGAAGTGTTTTATTCACAGCGCAAAAGAGGCTATTGCTGCTTGCAAAAAATGCGGCAAAGGTATGTGTTCAAATTGTTCGTCTTATAGCGGACATACAGGAATTTGTCCTGCGTGTAGAAAAGAAGAATTTGAAGAAGAATTAAGCAAAAAACAAATTGAGTTTACACAGACCAACAAAACTATTTTTTGGTATAAAGTGTATACGGTGCTTTTATGTTGGACGATTATAGATATTCCTATCGGTTTATACCATATCCATAAGCAACAAGAGCAGGCGAACAAGTTATACCAAAGAATAGACTATTTAGGAAAAGAAATCAACAAACTTTCCAAAGCTTTAAGCCAAGGATCGGCAAACATTTAATTGATAAAACCACGCAAATTGTTTGCGTGGTTTTTTGCTTTATAAAAGCCCCCTGCGAAAATGCAAGGGGCTTGTTTTTATTTATTTTCGTCGTTGCCGCTGTTGCCAAGGAAGATACCGAAGAAATCGTTGGACGATTTCAGGCTCGTTCCGCCGGTTGCGCCGCTGCCTTTCGGAGCTTCACGACGTCTGTCGCGGTTGAACGGTTTCTTGTTCATGCCGCCGCGTCCGCCGCGATCGCGTCTATCGCGGTTGCCGTAACCGCGGTCGCGCCGATCGTTACGTTCCGCTCTTGCAGGGATTGCAGGCGCAGTGGGATCTTCCAAGTTTTCGGGAATGATCACCAAATAACGGTTGGGTTCTTTGCCTTCGCTTTGCGTGGAAACGCCTTCTTTTTCCGCGAGCGCTGCGTGAATGATCCGTCTTTCGTACGGGTTCATCGGTTCAAGCTTGATTTTCTTGCCCAATCTCGTCGCTTTTTGCGCCAAGTTGTCCGCAAGCTTCGTCAACGTCGCTTCACGGTTTTCACGGTAATTTTCACAGTCAACGACTACGCGCTTGTATTCTTCTCTGCCCGTATTTGCAACCGCGCCCGCAAGCGTTTGGATTGCGTCGAGCATCGCGCCACGTTTGCCGATGACCGAGTTCGTATTCGCCGCCGTTACGTTGATTTCTACTTTTTCGTCTTCGGAAACCAACTCCGTACAAGCGGTAATGTTCAAGAGTTTGAACAACCCTTCCAAGAACTCTACCGTTCTTTCTCCGTCCGTTTTATTGCTTTTTTCTTGCGTAGGTTCAGATTTAGCAGCGACTTCTACGCCGTCTTTCGGCGCAATTTCCACACGCGCTTTCACCGAACCGAACAGCTTTTTCTTTCCTTCTTCCAAAATGCGTACGTCCGCATTTTCCGCTGTAAGACCGAGTTCTTCTAACCCTTTCTCGATCGCTTCTTCTACCGTTTTACCGGTAAACTCCGTATACTTCATTTTTATAACTCCTTACCCCCGAAAGAATATTGCGCTGATTTCGGGGCGCTTTTTACCTTTTATCCGTTATTTCTTTTTTTGGGATTTCTTGTCTTGGCTGCTTTTCGCCGAGTTCTTCCCTGCGTTCTTCGCCGCTTCCAAACGCGCGGTATGACGATTGCCGAGTTTTGCTTCCACCGCCCGAGCTTCTTTTTTCGCCGCGCTTCGGTCTACGAGCTTATTGATTACGATTGTCGAGAGTAGCGAGAAGATATTACTCGTGATCATATAGAGCGAGAATGCCGCGCTATACATAAACGAGAAGATCGCGAACATACCCGTCATTACGACCATCATGATCTTTTGCTGCGAACCGCCTTGTCCGTCTACGGACGCGTATTTTTGTTGGTCTTTTTGCGAACGCATCGAAACGAATTGTTGCAACAAGATCGTACCGATAGACAGCGCGATCAGGATATAATACCCGTTCGCTTGTTTCTTTTCTTTCGTCAATTTCGCCGTAATTACGTTATAGGTGCTTTCCGTGTATACGTCCGTACCCGTCTTTTCGCTGATCGAACCGTATTTCACCTTTTTCCCGTCTACTTTGAATTTTTCCTGCTTCGCTTCCGACGCGAACTTGGAATAGCTCAATACGGGATGTTTATAGCTCGCGTCCGTGGACCATACGTTCTTGATCCAAAGGAATTGCGTTCTGTCCTTGACGGTGTTTTGGTATGCGTCCACAACCGCGTTTTGACCGCATTCTATAAAATAGTTTTGAACCGCCGTGCTCACGTCGATCGGATCTACAGTTTGTTGCGTTTCCGTATAAACGTTATATGCATATTCCATAACTTGACCCGCAAACGTATCCGCTTTTCCGTCCGCCAAATCAACGTCTGCGTCTTTTGCGATTTTGTTTACGTCGATATAGTAATTCTTTTTCGCTTTACCGATATTTTGCGCAATTTCCGCAGCCGTTACACCGTATTCCGCGTTATACGCCGTTGTGAAATAGATATATTTGTCGTTTCCGTTTTCATCTTTTACAAGAATTTGTTCGTCGCCTTCTTTCCAAGATACGTTTTCTTCCTTAATTTCCGCGCAATAGGATTTGAGCTCCGCATTGTACGCTTCTACCATGGTATTGTAGTTTTGCACGTTAGAATATTGCGAATACGCGTTGAACGCGTTGATCGCAACGATGAAGATGACGAGCGATATAATCATCGGCAAACAGGACGAGCACATGGAAAACCCGTTTTCCTTGTACATTTCCATAACCTTTTGATTATACATCTCTTTATTGTTGGCATACTGCTTTTGCAGCCGTTCCATCTTCTCTTTCTGTTCTTTCATCTTGTTGTTTTGCTTACGCATCGAGATTCTTTGGAATACGTCGAAGGGCAAAACCACGAGTTTTAAAACTAAGGAAAAGAGAATAATACCCACGCCGACTACGCCCACGCCGGAAACGAGCAACCGAATCAAGTTGCCGATCCAGTTCAAGGATACGCCGTAAGTTTCTCCAAAAATAGGAACTCCTATGTCCACAAAATTGATAATTTCCATTGTTTTCCTTTTTACGTCGGGAAAATCCCGAACGTTTATTTATTCGGCTATAATAGCCAACGTTTTTTTCTATACTTTTCCGGGGCGGGATCATAGCCGCCTTTGGACCAAGGATTACACCGCAAAATCCGCCATGTACCTAATAAAATCCCCACGACCGTGCCGTGGTTATGGATACATTCCAGGGTATATTGCGAGCAAGTGGGGGTATAGCGACAGGTATGTTTGGATAAATGCCGTTGATAAAAGAGAATCATACGCAAACAAAGCATCTTCAAATACGGTTTGAATACCGTTTTGCGCAAATATTTCGCGTTTTCCGCAAGCATACGGAAAAACTTCGCCCTTACAAATTCTCTTTTTCTATCATACATTTTAAGTGCCGTTCGAACGTTTGAAAGGAGTATTCATCTCGCACTTTGGGAACTAACACGACGGAATACGTCCGTTGCATGTTTCCTTGCGCGGAACGGAACGCTTCTCTTAAAAGTCTTTTAATGCGGTTTCTCCGTACGCTTTTCCCGTGTTTTTTACCGATGGAAATGCCCATACGCATCTTGTCCGACGGTCGATAGAGCATTGTAAGCGACGGCGAAAACGCCCGCATTCCTTTTTGAAACAACCTTTGAAAGTCCGCTTGTTTTTTCAGTCTTAAATACTTCATTTATCCGTTTTTAACCTATAAACGAACGCCTTATTCCCCGTTGTTAAAAATGGCAAATCCTCTCCTTAATCAAATTAAGGAAAGGAATGTCCGTTCGTTTTGCTTTTTAGTGCGTCAATCTCTTTCTGCCCTTGTCTCTACGTCTTTTCAGCACTCTTCTGCCTGCCGTCGTAGCCATTCTCTTACGGAATCCGTGTACCTTGCTTCTCGTTCTCTTTTTGGGTTGGTAAGTTCTTTTCATAACCGTTCTCCTAAACTATTTGTTTTTTATCTGATTTTTATTTTTTGTCCGTATATCGCGGTCTACCCCACGATAACTTCATTTATTATAACGCAAACGGACGAACTCGTCAAGTAATTTTCAACGCTCTTTCCGCTTTTCTTTGCTTCTTCTTCCGCTTTTTTAGCCGTTTGACTGCGAATTGCTTGTCCGAACGGGCAAAATCAAGTACTGCGCGCGCGTGTTTTCCGCATTTTCCAAAGTGAACGGGGAGATGGACGACGTGAAGCAGAGTTTGATTTCTTCTTCATCCAAAGCCTTGACTGCGTCGAGCAAATATTTCGCGTTCATCGCGATCCGCAATTCTTTCCCGTCAAGCGCCGCCGATACCGTTTCTTCTACTTTCCCCATTTCGGAGTTCGCGTTAATCACGACCTTTCCGTTTTTAATATCGAGCAAAATCAAGTTGTTTTTATCCCCGCGAATGAGTACGGACGCGCGTTCTACGCTATCAATAAGTTCCGCTCTACGCACCGTTATTTTCGTCGTAGATTCCAAGGGATAAATATTTTCTTTCCGAACGAATTCGCCAGCGTACAGTCTTGACGTAATCACCGTATCTTTGACCGCTACCGAAAGCAAATTCTTGTCCGCGTAAATTTTCAAAAGCTCGTCCCCGTCGAGCATACGGGAAATTTCGGTCAGCGTTCTTGCAGGGCATACGATTTTCAAACTTCCGCTGCCTGCTTCCGCTTGACAAAACGAACACGCCATACGGAATCCGTCGAGCGCCGTCGCTGTCAAAACTCCGTCTTTCGCTTCCAATAAACAACCTTTCAAAATGGGTCTACTTTCGTCCGTTGCGCAACAGAACACGACTTCGGAAATGAGTTTTTTCAAATCCGATTCCTTGGTTTCGAAATAATTTTTTCCGTCTACCGAACGATCGCCCAAGCGGGGGAAATCTTCGGAAGAAAGGGCTTGCATAAAGGATTCGCTGTCCGCGTAGTTGATTTTAATACCTTTTTCATTGGAAGAAATTACGACTTCGAACGCGGAAATTTTTCCGACGAAATCGGCAAACATTTTCCCGTTGACGCAAAGCTCGCCTTCTTCCATAACTTCGGCGGTAATCTTCTTTTCAATGGAAATTTCGCCGTCGTACGCCGTCATGATCAAGCCGTCGTTTTCCGCTTTGATTTTCATACATTCCAAAATAGGCGTAACCGTCTTTAACGCGCAAGCTTTGCTTACCGTCATCGCCGCATCCGAAAGCACCATTCCATCACAAACAAATTTCATAACTTTTCTCTCCTTGTGGATCGCATTTTTTCTTACCTTTTTATTTTACTATAAATCGGATTTTTTTGCAAGTAAAAACAAGGTTTTTAAAACATTTTCACGATATCGCTTTAAGGAAATTTCTCAAAGCGGTTGTTTCCGTTCCTTTCCCTGTCCGCGCGGGTACTGCGGGGGAGTATTTTTTACCTTTTCCACGACGGCGAGTATCCGTTTACCGTAGTTTTCGGGCAATTCGTATTCATACGTTTTCGCAAGCTTTCCACCCAATACTTTATAAGCGTTTTTCGCTTCGTCTATTTCTTCCGTTTCCCCGCTTTTATAGGCAACGAATTTTCCGCCGACTTTGACAAACGGCAAACAGTATTCCGTTAACGTATTCATTCTCGCAACCGCCCGAGCCGTCGCAAAATCATACTGTTCCCGATGTATTTTTTCCTTTAACGCGTCTTCTGCCCGAATGTTATAAATATGCATTCCTTGAAACCCTAACTTATCCACAACCGCGTGTAAAAATTCGCATTTTTTCCCTACGCTTTCGAAAAGGGAAAATTCTAGACTTGGATTGACGATTTTTAAAACGATAGACGGAAATCCCGCGCCCGACCCAATCTCCGCGATTTTCGAGCTGTTTTCAAACAAAAAAGCTCCTGCGGCGCTATCGTAAAAATGCT
>JAFVRU010000161.1 GCA_017504065.1 Clostridia bacterium | reverse complement strand
GGTAAGCGTTATGGTACGCGGCGACGTAGGCGCTGTAAAAGCTGCAGTAGAAGCAGGTACGGCTGCTGCGACGGCACTCGGCGAAGTAATCGCAACGCACGTAATTCCCAGACCCCACGCAGACGTTGAAAAGCTTCTTCCCACCATTAAATAATTTTCGGTTATTCATTGGATCGGAAAACCGTAATACCCGTCGGAAACTTCGGGCGGGTATTACGGAAGTTTTTCAAAACGCAAAGCAAATCACCGCAAGAAAGCGTACGACGCGCCGAGAAAATTCGGTCGCGCGGATTTTCGTACGGGCTGATGCGGCGTAACACACGGAGAAAGTAGGTATTATGGAATATTCAAGCGAAAAAATTGCGGAACTTGTAAAAAAAGTATTGTCCGATATGCATTTGGATAGCGCGGTTTCGTCGAATAACGACGTGCCCGTCGGCGTATCCAACAGACATATCCATTTGAACAAAGCGGATTTGGAAACGCTGTTCGGGGCGGGGTATGAGCTCACGCCGTTTAAGGATTTGTCGCAGCCCGGGCAATATGCTTGTAAGGAGCTTTTGACGTTGGTCGGACCGTCTTTACGCCCGATCGAAAACGTACGCGTTTTAGGTCCGCTCCGTAGTAAATCGCAGGTGGAAATTTCCGCGACGGATTCGTACGTATTAAAAGTGAAACCGCCCGTTCGCGAATCGGGGAATATCGCAGGATCTGCAGGAATCACGATCATCGGGCCGAAAGGCGTGGTGGTATTAAAAGAAGGCTGTATCGTAGCCAATCGGCATATTCACATGTCGCCGAGCGACGCAGCGAAATTCGGCGTAAAGGACGGGGATACGGTAACGGTAGACGTCAACGGCAAACGGCGTACGAGATGGTACGACGTGCAAGTCCGCGTCAGTCCCGATTTCCGTTTGGAAATGCATATCGATACGGACGACGCAAACGCGGTCGGTATCGGGAACGGTTGCAAAGTGCAAATCGTTAAGGAGTGAAAAGTGTTAAAAGGTATCATCAGGGGAAACATCGTTTCCACAAGAAAACAGGAATCCTTGGTCGGCTCGAAATTCATGGAAGTAGAAATTATTGAAAACGGCGAGTTGACGAAGAAATATCTCGTTGCGGTAGACAGCGTAGGCGCGGGGATCGGGGAAACGGTACTCGTAACGACGGGCAGTTCCGCCCGTTTGGCGCTGCATAATACGAACGCGCCTTGCGACGCGGTAATCGTAGGTATCGTAGACTGAAAATAGGCGGAAATTCCGCTGATAGAGCAGTAAGGAAGTTTTTGGGCTATGGATTTGAAAGAGATCATGAAAGAAGCCGGTATCGTAGGCGCGGGCGGCGCGGGTTTCCCGTCGTATGCCAAGCTTGCGGACGGAGCGCATACGCTCGTTGTCAACGGCGCGGAATGCGAACCGTTACTCTATACCGATTATATTCTTTTGCAAAGGGAAATGCCGAACGTGCTTTCGGGAATCAAAGCGGTGTTGGAATACGCAAAGATTCCGCGCGCGCTTTTGTGTGTGAAAGAGCATACGGCAAAGCGCTTGCATTATACGGACGGCGCGAAGCTTGCGGAGAAGATCTTTTTGAAAACGCTGCCTGACGTGTATCCGATGGGCGATGAAATCAGCTTGATTTATCAGGCGACGGGGATTGTAGTCAAACCCGGCAATTTGCCTATTACCGCAGGCGTAATCGTTTACAACGTCGAAACGTTGTATAACGTGTCCATTATGCAAAAATTTTCCGCAAAACTGACGATGAAATGGTTGACGATCGCGGGGAACGTACCCCAACCGATCGTAACGCGCGTACCCATCGGCACGCCGATATTCGACCTTTTCGAAAAATATTCGATCACAATCCCCGAAGGACATTCCGTCTTGGACGGCGGTCCGTCGATGGGGAAACTTATAGACCCGCAAACGGCGGTCGTTACCAAAACGACCAAAGGGTTATTGATCTTGCCGAACGAAACGGAAGCGATCGTTTCCAAACATCTCGACGGCGCGAAATCGATCGCGCGCGCGGAAACGGCTTGTTGTCAATGTACCCGCTGCACCGATTTATGCCCGAGACATTTGCTCGGCTATCCGTTAGAACCGCATAAAATGGTGCGAACGGCGAAAGGCGCGGTAACGGTGTTGCCCGAAATGGTGCTTTCGGCAACGCTTTGCTGCGGTTGCGGGATTTGCGAGTCGTTGGCTTGCTGTCAAGGCATTTCGCCGCGGGCAGTCATCAACGAGTATAAAGCATTGCTCGCAAAAAACAAACTGCGTTACGTTTCGAAAACGGACGTGGAAGTTATGCCCGAGCGGGAATATCGCATGATCCCGTCCGAAAAATGGGCGAGCGTACTCGGCGTACAAAAATACGACAAGTTGCCCGTATTCCAGGGCGAGAGTACGGAGTTTGGCAGGGTGGAACTGTATCTCCGTCAACATATCGGCGCTCCTAGCGTTGCGATCGTCGGGGAAGGCGATCGGGTGGAACGCGGCGATAAAATCGCCGAGAGCGGGGACGGCTTGTCCTTGCCGTTATACGCCACGATTTCAGGCTATATCACGGCGGTAGATAGCGAAAAAATTATCATAGACAGGGTAAATAACAATGTTTAAGTCGATCGGTGTAATAGAACTCAAAAGTATTCCCAAAGGTGTGGAAGCGACGGACGCAGCGCTCAAGAGCGCGGGCGTGGAAATGGTAGCGGCGCATCCCGCGTGTCCCGGGAAATACGAAATTATTTTGACGGGCTCGATCGCCAACGTAACGGCGGCGGTGGAACACGTATTGGAAAAATTCCAAACGTACGTCATCGATTCTTCGGTGATGGGTCGCATCGACGAGCAAGTAGTCAAAGCGTTGTTCGGTACGCAAACGGGCGAGAAAAAAGGCTCGCTCGGCTTGATTGAAACGTTCTCGGCGGCGACGTCGATCAAGGCGGCGGATATCGCGGTCAAGACGGCGCGGGTAGAGATTTTCGATTTGCGCGTTTCGCGCGGCATGGGCGGCAAGGGCGTCGTTATGCTCACGGGCGAGATCGGGGACGTAACCGCAGCGGTGGAAGCGGGTTCGAATTACGCAAAAGAATCGGGCATGTTATCGTCCTATTCGGTAATAGCAGCGCCCCACGCAGGGCTTTGGGAACAAATTTAAACGTTGAGAAAGGGAAAAGGATATGGAAAATATCAAATTCGTCATTGAAAAGAGCGCGAGAATCGACAAACTTGTAGACGATCTCTATAAAAAAATGCCGGAGATCGAATCGGCGCGCGGCTTGCTCGTAACCGAGAGTTATAAACAAACGGAAAACTTGCCGATCGTCAAACGCAGAAGCGCTGCGTTCGCGCACATTCTTGAAAATTTGCCGATCGTGATTCGGGATCGGGAGCTCATCGTCGGTAGCGCGACGGTTGCGCCGCGCGGCTGTCAGGTCTTCCCCGAATACTCCTACGAATGGTTGGAAGCGGAATTCGATACGGTGGAAAAGCGGGCGGCAGACCCGTTCTATATCAGCGAAAAGACGAAAGCGGAATTGCGGGGGGCTTACCCGTATTGGAAAGGGAAAACGACCAGCGATTTGGCGAAAGCCAATATGGCGCCCGAAGCGTACGACGCGTTCGTGAAACACGGCATGTTCACGCCTGGGAATTATTTCTATAACGGGATCGGGCACGTTTGCGTAGATTACGGCAAAGTCCTTGCCAAAGGCTATCGCGGGATCATTGCGGAAGCGACGGAAGCTTTGAAAAAATTGGACGTGAGCTGTCCGGAATACGTCAGACGGCATAACTTCTTGACCGCAGTCGTCGAAAGCTGTGAAGCGGTCGTAAACTACGCGCGTAGATATGCGGCGCTTGCGAAAGAAAAAGCGCGTTCGGAAAAAGACCCCGCGCGGAAAGCGGAGCTTGAAAAAATCGCTTCGAATTGCGCGAGAGTTCCCGAATTCCCCGCGACGGATTTCCACGAAGCGTGTCAGTCGTTCTGGTTTATACAGCTCCTGCTGCAAATCGAATCGAGCGGGCATTCCATTTCGCCCGGACGTTTCGATCAATACATGTACCCGTACTATAAAAAGGATATGGACGCTGGGAAGATCACGCTCGAACAAGCGCAAGAACTTCTCGACTGTATTTGGGTCAAGCTCAACGATATCAACAAGGTTCGCGACGCGGTTTCCGCGGACGGATTTGCGGGCTACGGTATGTTCCAAAACTTGATCGTCGGCGGGCAGGATATCCACGGTTTGGACGCGACGAACGATCTTTCGTATATGTGCTTGGAAGCGGCAATGCACGTACCCCTGCCGCAACCGTCTATTTCCATCCGAGTTTGGAACGGCTCGCCGGAGTCCTTGCTCGTGAAAGCGGCGGCGTTGACAAGACTCGGCACGGGGCTTCCCGCGTATTACAACGACGAGATTATCATTCCGTCGATCATGGCGCGTGGTTTGAGTTTGGAAGACGCGCGGGATTACTGTATTATCGGCTGCGTAGAACCGCAAAAAGCGGGGAAAACGGACGGTTGGCACGACGCGGCGTTCTTTAATATGTGTAGACCTATGGAGCTCGTATTCTCCAACGGTTGGGATAAAGGCGTGAAGATCGGACCGGATACGGGCGACGTCGCGCAAATGCAAACGTTTGAAGAATTCTATAACGCGTACAAAACGCAACAAAGCTATTTCATTAAGTTGTTGGTGAACGCGAATAACGCAATCGATACCGCGCACGCGACGCGTTGTCCGTTGCCTTTCCAATCCTGTATGGTAGAAGACTGTATCGGTCGGGGTAAATCCTTGCAGGAAGGCGGCGCGATCTACAATTTCACAGGCCCGCAAGGCTTCGGGATTGCGAACAATACCGACGGACTGTTGGCGATTAAACAACTCGTCTTTGAAGAAAAGAAAGTAACGCTTGCGGAGCTCCGCGACGCGCTGAACGCAAACTTCGGATACGGAATCCAAGGCTCGGCAGCGGAACGGATCACGGGCGAAGTGGCGCAGAGCTTGGCGGAACACGGCGTAGAGATTAATGAAAACGTAGTGCGGATCATTTACGACGAAATTACGTCGGGCGCGGGCTTGGACGAAGGCAAAAAGCAAAGATATCGCGAGATTAAGCGTTTGATTGACGAAACGTGTCCGAAATACGGCAACGATATCGTGGAAGCGGATATGTTCGCGCGCGACGTAGCCAATTCGTATACGAAAGAAGTAGAAAAATATAAAAATCCGCGCGGCGGCGTATTCCAAGCGGGCTTGTATCCCGTTTCGGCAAACGTGCCTTTAGGCGGACAAACGGGCGCAACTCCCGACGGGCGTTTGGCGTTCACGCCGATCGCAGACGGGATCGGTCCTGCTTCGGGTCGGGATATCAAAGGCCCGACTGCAACGGCGAACTCGGTTGCAAAGCTCGAACAGGCGGTAGCGAGCAACGGCACGCTGCTCAACCAAAAATTCCACCCGTCCGCGCTTGCGGGAATGTCGGGATTGACGAAATTCGTAGCGCTCATTCGCTCTTATTTCGATCAAAAGGGTATGCACGTACAGTTTAACGTCGTAACCAGAGAAACGTTGTTGGACGCGCAAAAGAACCCCGAAAAATACAAGACGTTGGTCGTCCGCGTAGCGGGTTACAGCGCGTTGTTTACGACGCTCTCCCGTTCCTTGCAAGACGACATCATCAACAGAACGGAACAAGGATTTTAATTAGGAACAATAGGGCATGTATAAGACGAAAGGCAGAATTTTTAATATTCAACGATTCTCGATCCACGACGGACCGGGAATCCGTACCATCGTCTTCTTTAAGGGTTGCTATATGCGCTGCGCTTGGTGTTGCAATCCCGAATCGCAGGAATACGCCGTGCAGACGCTCGTCGAAAACGGCAAGGAAAAAACGGTCGGAACAGACGTAACGGTGGAAGAACTGTTGCCCGAATTGCTTTCCGATATGCCCTTTTACCGTCGTAGCGGCGGCGGAATTACGCTCTCGGGCGGGGAAGTACTCGGTCAACCTGAGTTTGCTCGGGATTTATTGCGGGCTTGTAAAGAGAACGGCTTGCATACCGCGGTGGAGTCTACCGCAAACGCGCCGTTTGAAAAGATTCAAGAGATTTTGCCGTATTTGGACTTGTATTTGCTGGACATCAAACACATGGATAGCGCAAAACACAAGGAATTCACAACGGCTGGGAACGAGTTGATCTTGGAAAACGCGAAAAAGCTCGCGGAAAGCGGAGTGGAACTCATCATACGTACCCCCGTCGTGCCCAAGTTCAACGATACGGCGGAAGAAATTCGGGCGATTGCCAAATTCGCGGCGACGCTCCCGAACGTCAAAGAACACCATTTGCTTCCCTATCACCGTTTGGGACAGGACAAATACGCGGGCTTGGGTAGAAAGTACGCGTTGGACGGAATAGAACCGCCGACGAAAGAGAAGATGGAATATCTCCAAAGCATTGCGGAAGAAAGCGGCTTAAAAGTACAAATCGGGGGGTGAACCCAAATGAATATTTACGAATATATGTCGGTCGAAAAAGACGAAAAACCCTTGGATCGGATTGTAACGGACGGCGGATTTTGCGGGATTTTCCGCACAATCGGTTGCATTGGCGACAGCCTTTCTTCGGGTGAGTTCGAATCGATCAATAAAGACGGAAGCAAAGAATACCACGATTTTTACGAGTATTCATGGGGACAGTTCATTGCGAGAAGTACGGGTAGCAAAGTCTACAATTTTTCGCAGGGCGGTATGACGGCGAAATTATACGACGATTTTGCGAATCGTAGCGGGTTTTGGAAAACGGATAAGCTTTGCCAAGCGTATATCATCGCGCTCGGCGTGAACGATATTCTTAATCGAGCAACGCCCAATCTCGGCTCGCTTGCGGATATCGATTTGGAAAACTACGAAAACAATGCGGATACGTTTGCGGGGAATTACGCGAAAATTATTCAGCGTTTGAAGAAATTGCAACCGCGGGCGAAATTTTTCTTGGTGAGTATCCCGCGCTACGGCGACGAAACAGACGAAAAGAAGCGTTTGCATAGGGATTTGCTCATCGATCTTTCGAAGCTCTTTACCAATACGTACGTCGTGGATTTGTACGAGTACGCGCCCGTGTACGATCAGGAGTTTTTCGAAAAGTATTGGCTTGGACACATGAATCCGATGGGCTACGTTTTGTCGGCGAGAATGATCGAGAGCTATATCGATTATCTCATTCGGAAAAACCCGCAGGATTTTAATCAGGTAGGATTTATCGGTACGGAGCTGTATTATCAGCCCGAAAAATAAGGAGTAGGTTATGGAACTCAAAGATAAAATGACAATCATACAGGAATTTGTTCCGGGGAAACAGATCACGCTTTGCCATATCATAGCGAACCCCGGCGAAACGCTGTATACCAAACTCGGTTTAGACCCGCAAACGGACTACACGAAAAGCGCGATCGGCGTTTTGACGGTCATTCCTTACGAAAGCGCGGTGATCGCGGCGGATATTGCGATGAAATCTTCGGGCGCGGACATCGGGTTCGTCGATCGGTTCACGGGTACGTTGATCATTACGGGCAGCGTTTCGTCTGTGGAGTCGGCGTTCACGGCGATTCGGGAATATTTCATCGGAAAACTCGGCTATGCTTGCTGCGAATTGACTAAAACCTAACGGATCATGAAAAAGATCATGTTGTTCGGCAGGGTTGCGGCGGGAAAAACTACCCTTACGCAAGCTCTGCGCGGCGAAGAAATCAAATACTATAAAACGCAATACGTCAACTATCTCGATACGGTCATCGATACGCCCGGGGAATATACCGAGCGACGGGAAACGAGCGGCGCGCTCGCGTTATACGCGTACGAAGCGGACGTGGTCGGGTTGGTGCTTTCGGCGAACGAGCCCTATTCCATCTTCTCCCCGTGTTTGACGAGTATGGTCAACCGCGAAACGATCGGGATTGTTACGGGCATCGACAAGCCCGACGCGAACGTGGAGCGGGTAACCAAATGGTTACAGCTTGCGGGTTGTAAAAAAGTTTTCCCCGTTAGCTCGATCACGGGCGAAGGGATCAAGGAATTGGCAGCGTTTTTAAACGACGACGACGGGAAACAAAAACCCCGTCTGAAACCTGCGGCGGTAGAAAAACCCAAAGGACAACCCACGCAAACGAAACTCGATACGTGGCTGTTATAAAAGGAGTGAGTATGAGTAAAACGACGGTAATCGCATTCGCGAACAATAAGGGCGGAAGCGGGAAAACGACGACCTGTTCCAACGTCGGCTGCGCGATGGCGCTCATGGGCAAAAAAGTGCTTTTGATCGACGGGGATATGCAGCTGAATTTGACGATCTCGTATTTCGACGAAGACACGGCGCTCGGTTACGCGCAGGACGGGAAAACGCTGTATACGGCGCTCAAGGAAGAAAAGGACTTGTCCGAGTTCATTGTGGAAACGGGTATCGACGGCTTGGATATCGTTCCGTCGTCTTCGCTGATGAGCTCGATTGAGTTCGATTTGTTCTCGAAATGGCAAAGAGAGTTGGTACTGACGAAGTGCTTGGAACGCGTTCGCGCGAAAGGGTATTACGACTATATCCTGATCGACGCGCCCCCGACGCTCGGCGGTTGGGTGATGAATATTATGTGCGCGGCGGACTATCTCGTGATCCCCGTAGAAGCGAGCCCTTGGGGCTTGTTCGGGCTTGCGAATATGTTCGATTTTTGCGATCAGGTCAAGCGGATTTCTCCGAAGCTGGAGATTTTGGGGATTGCGATTACGAAAGCGGACGAGCGGAAGAAGTACTTCAAACAGACGTTGGAAACGTTGCAAGGCTTGGAAGCGGCGGCATTGTTCCAAACGTACGTGCGCGTGGATAGCGCGGTGGAATGGGCGCAGGACAGCAGTAAGCCCGTCGTCGCTTTTAAAAAGACGAGCAGAAGCGCTGTGGAATATACAAATTTAACCAAGGAGATTATGGAAAATGTCAATCGGAAAGAGCGCAATTAAACGGGTAGAAAACAACGGATATTCGAAAGTAAAAACGGCTGCGCCGGATATGCAAAACAGCCACGTGATCGCTGCGCCTGTACAGGAAGTAGTGGAGAAATTGGTCGCGCCCGTAGCGGAAAAAACACAAGCGAAAACGGCAGCGAAAAAGCCTACGGCAAAGAAGAAAGCATGCGTAAAATCAACGACAAAGAACGGTTTTGTACGCTTCGGCTTTGGAGAAGATTTGCCGTATTATCTACTCTGAGAGATTAGATAACTAAATAGAATAGAAACTCGACTTTTTATAAGTCGAGTTTTCTTTTACCCCTGTAAAACTGATTGATAAAATAAAAAAAGTGTGATATACTAATTATGCAACACAGTTTAATATTTTTTAGCACAGGCATACTATGGTAAAAGCGTATGTCCTTTATCCTGTGCTAATAGGAACTGTGTTGCAACTGTGGACAATGCGTTTTTCGGTGCGTTGACTTCAGTTGGCGCACTTTTTTATTTTAAGGGGGCGGAAATATGAAATTTTGCTGTTTCATCGGGCATAGAAATATAAAAGAAACAGAAGAACTTTATAGCGAAATCATAAAAACGTTGGCGTATCTTATTAAGGAACAAGGGGTGGAATACTTTTGTTTTGGTAGCGCAAGCAGGTTTGACGACGTGTGTTTAAAAATCGTCAGCGAAATTAAAAAGACGTATCCGCACATCAAGCGCGTATACGTTCGTGCAAGCGAGCAGTATCTTTCTAAGGAAAGACAAAAACGGATTTTAGAAAGTTATGACGATACGATTATGCCGAGCGGAATTGAAAACGGCGGAAAAGCGGTGTACGTAAAACGAAATCAAGCTATGATTGACGCGTGTGAGTTTTGCATATTCTATTACGACGAAAATTACAAATGGCCAAAGAGTGGCACAATGCTTGCGTATGACTACGCTGTACAAAAGGAAAAGAAGATTATCAATTTATATAAAGCGTAGGTGTTTCGTTAAAAAAGACCAAACAAAAACCGCTATCATAGATAGCGGTTTTATAATGTCTAAGAATTTTAGAAATAGGACGGAAGAACTAACGCTCCGATGACGACAAAACCGAGTATGATCCGATACCAACCGAACAGGGTAAAATCGTGCTTCTTTACAAAGTTCATCAAAAGCTTAATAACCAGCAGGGAAACGGCGAACGCTACAAGCGCGCCAATCAGCAAATACCCGATTTCCGCTCCCGAAAACATGCCGTAATCAAGCAAGAATTTTAAAATTTTAATTCCGCTTGCGCCGACCATGACGGGGATTGCGAGAAAGAAAGTGAACTCCGCGCCCGCAGGACGGGAAATGCCAAGAAGCAACGCGCCCAAGATCGTCGCGCCCGAACGGGACGTGCCGGGAATGATCGCAAGCAGCTGGAATACCCCGATGATAAACGCGTGTTTATATCCGATCCCGTCCGTCGTTTGAATGGGAAAGGTTCTATTCCGATTGACCCGCTCGATCACGATAAACGCTACGCCGTATACAATGAGAGCCAACGCGATGACGAGCGGTTTGTCGGGCAAGCCGACGAAAATCCCGACAACGGCGGGAATGCACGCGACGAGTACTTTGCCCCAAAGGTTCAAAACGCCTTTATCTAAAACGATTTTCGATTGCAGTCCGTTTTCTTCCGCGCGTTCTTTCCGCCACGGAAATAATTTTTTCCAAAATAATAAAACGACGGCTAAAATTGCGCCGAGTTGGATAAAATAGATAAAAACTTCCTTAAAAGCGGCGCTCGTTTTCAACGGGAGAAGTTCGTCAAACAGGAGCATGTGTCCCGTACTCGATACGGGTAACCACTCGGTAATGCCTTCGATGATACCGAGCAAGACGACTTTCAAGACTTCTAAAAATTCCATAAACTACCTTTTTGCGATGCGTTCGCGATTTGTAATTAACATTATAGCATTTATATGAGCGAAAGTCCAATAAAACGCCGAAAAAAGAGAAAAAAACTATAAAATTTCGTGAAATTTTTTCAAAATAATTGCATTTCACGAAAAAGTGTGTTATAATAAAGGTGTATCAGTTAGAAATGCGGTTGGCTGTGGGTTCGATTGGCGTTTTCGGTGCACTTCGGATTGATAACAAAATTTTGGAGGGGTACCGAAAATGAGTCAGGGTACAGTAAAGTGGTTCAATGCCGAAAAAGGGTATGGCTTTATTGCTAACGATGAAGGCGGGGACGACGTATTTGTACATTTTTCTGCGATCGTTGCAGAAGGGTACAGAAGATTGAAAGAAGGACAAAAAGTTACTTTTGAAATCGAATCCGATCCCGAAAAACCCGAAAAACTTCGCGCGGTCAACGTGCAAGCTTTATAAGTAGAAGTTTCAGGCAAAGAAAACCGCGTCAAAGACGCGGTTTTCTTTTTTATCGGTAACTCGGATTCCGTCAACGACGCGGAAAAACTACGTTCTTTGTTTCGTTCGGTTGACAAACACGACGGATTGTTGTATAATCAAAGTAGAAAGCGCGAAACTTCGTTGCAAAATTCCAAATAGTAGGAGCAAAAGAAAAAATGGAAAGACAAGAAGCTATGCAGGCGTTTGAAAGCGTGTTCGGCGCGCGCGCTGAAGATTTGTTTACGGCGGCGGGGCGTATCAACGTCATCGGCGAGCACGTGGATTATTGCGGCGGGAAAGTATTCCCTGCGGCGCTGAATTTGCGCTGTAACGTATACGCGCGAAAAACGGGCGGGAAAACTGTGCGAATGGCGTTCCGCGGAATTGACGGAATCGTTTGTTTGGATACGGAAAAATTGGATTCCTATAGGGGATTGAAGATCGGGAATTATCAGGCGGGCGTTGCGTATTTCTTACAACAAAACGGCGTGGAAATCGTCGGCTGCGATTTGTATTACGACTGTACCGTGCCGTTCGGGAGCGGACTTTCTTCGTCGGCGGCAATCGAAGTGGCGACGGCGGTAGCGTTCAGCGAATATGCGGGAGTAGAATACGACAAGGTAGAGCTGGCTTTGATTTCCCAACGCGCGGAGAACGAATACGCGGGGGTCAACTGCGGGATTATGGATCAATTCGCTTCGGCAATGGGCAAAAAAGATCACGCGGTATTGCTCGATTGTTTGACGCTCGCATACGAGTACGTGCCCCTGCAACTCGGCGCGTATTGCTTGGTCGTAGCGAATTGTAACAAGCCCCATAATCTTGTGGAAAGCAAATACAACGTACGCCGTCAAGAAGTGGAAACGGCGCTCAAAACCTTACAAAAGGCGTTGAACGTGCAATGCTTGGCGGAGATTACGCCCAAACAGTTCAACGACGTCAAATACCTGCTGTCGGGTGTGGTCGCGAAGCGTGCGGAGCACGTGATTATGGAATGCGATCGGGTCAATCAAGCCGTAGCGGCGTTGAAAGCGGGGGATTTGATGGAGCTTGGTCGGTTGCTCAATGAAAGCCATTATAGCTTGCGGGATTTGTACGAAGTTACGGGCAAGGAATTGGATACGCTCAGCGCGCTCGCAAGAAAGGAATCCGATTGCTTGGGCTCGAGAATGATCGGCGCGGGGTTTGGCGGTTGCACTATTTCCATCGTCAAGAAAACGGGCGTGGACGGGTTTATCCGCCGCGTTGGCAAAGCGTATCATGAAACGATCGGGTATCGGGCGAGTTTCTATGAAACGTCCATCGAAGACGGGATCACGGTAGAAAAATTATAAACAGGCAAGACAAAACCGCCGATTGACTTCGGACAATCGGCGGTTTTCCTAATTTTACAAAAATCAGCAAAAATTAACGGATTTGTTTTAAATAGCCTTTTGCGAGCCGTAACAGCCGTTCTTTTACGTTGTCTTTGGGCTCGGTGGCGGTATGCAACAACAAGGCGTTTAAGACTCCCGCAACGGTTGCAGGCGGCGCGCCGAGTTCGAGTACGTCTTTGCCGGTCAGGGCTAACTCCTTTAACGAAAACGGCGTGTTTTCTAATCGCATTTTTGAAAGTAACGCTCGCCAACGCGCGCAGGTCGGAGCTACGGCAAGATCGTCTTTGCAGGCGGAAAAATCCGCTTGTTTTAGAAGCAGCAAATCTTCCAACAGTTCGGAATGCGTAACGAAAAACCGACGGAGTTTGTTTTCGCCTGTTTGGCAATTAAAATCGTACATGTGGTATTGGACGAGCTGACATACCCGTTCGGTAAAGCGTTTGGGGGCTTTCAGCCGTTGCAGTATGGTTTTGGCGATCGCCGCGCCTTGGGTGGCGTGCTCGTACGTATTCCCGTCCGAAATTGCGCACGCGGGCTTGCCGACGTCGTGCAAAAGCGCTGCAAACCGTACGCGTGGATCGACGTATAAAACGGCGCGGAAAGAATGCTCCAACACGTCGTAGTTGTGGAAGTCCGCGCGTTGCGACATGCCTTTTCCCAAAGTGAGTTCGGGCAGGATATAGCGCAAAACTCCCGTTTGTTCCAAAATGCGCAAGCCGCGGTAATGCCCGTCTTGGACTCCGTGTTTTTGGTCGGCGTTAAGGAGCGCGGTGAACTCGGTGAAAATGCGTTCAGAGGAAATGTCTTGGATCAAGGCTGCGTTTTGCGTCGCGCCTTGTAAACACTCCCGATCAGGGGCGAATCCGCTTTGCGCGGCTTGGCGGGCGAGCCGAAGCAGCCGAAGTCCGTCTTCCCCGAATACTTTTTCGGCAGGGGCGACGGTGGAGAGCCGTTTTTCCGAAATGGCGGCGAGTCCGTCGTTCAAAGGATCGACAAAGACGCCTTTTTGAAGATCGTAATACACGGCGTTGGCGGTGAAATCCCGACGCAGGGCGTCCAAGCGGATATCATCGGTAAAATAGCTTTCAACGGGTACATGGATACCCCGAACGTATTTATCGGAGCGGAAACAGGTGTATTCGTACTCGATTCCGTCTTTGTCTTGGAGCTTGACTGTGCCCGTGTTCCGAAAGGTGGATTTTACGACAAAGCCTTGGCTTTTTGCGAGATGTTCGAAAGCTTCTGCGGGCATTGGGGAAGAAATATCCCAATCCCAAGCTTTTGTGGCTCGGTTAAGGGAAAGGCACGCCAAAAAATCGCGGACGCTTCCACCGACAACGTAGAGCGGTCGGGGGCAAACGTTCGCCAAACGCAGTAAATTTTCGGGTAGAATTTTACGCATGGCACACCTTTGAAAAAATTTTTTACATTAACAGTATATCAAAATCGAAAATAAATTGCAATTATCGGAAAAGTGTTATATAATATATTTGTGAGAAAATCGAAAAAAATTTCAGTAACGGATTTTCGCTCGCTCGATATGCAAAGGAAAACGTATGCAACACGTGATTTTTAATCCCGTCGCAGGGAAGAAAAAGGCGACGAAAAATTTGCGAACCGTAACCCGAATGTTGGAAGAACGCCAAATTCCGTACGAGTTACACCAATCCGCAGGGGTACGCGACGCGGAATCGATCGTACGGCGTTTAACGGAAAACGGGGAGCGGGATATTATCGCGCTCGGCGGCGACGGGACTTTACACGAAGTTCTGAACGGGTTATCCGATCCCACGGCTTGTCGCTTGGGCTTGATTCCGTCAGGCACGGGAAACGATTTCGCGGAAGCGGCGGGGATTCCCTTAAACGCGGAAGAAGCGATGCGCTTAATTTTAGACGGCGAGCCGAAAGATACCGACTACATAGAAATCGACGGCAGGCGTTGTATGAACGTCGCGGGCTTGGGTATGGACGTGGACGTTTTGGAACGCTGTCAAACGGGTAAAATGAAAGGGAAACTGAAATACTTGATGAGCTTGCTGAAAAGCCTGTTTGCGTTCAAAGGTTACGGTGTAACGCTCGAATGGGACGGCAAGCAGGAAAAGCATGACGCGCTACTCGCGACGGTTTGTAACGGTTCGCAGTTCGGCGGCGGGATCTCGGTATGCCCGACGGCGGATATTCAGGACGGGAAGCTGAGTGTGGTCGTTGTGGATTGTATCGGCGGGAAATGGAAGATCATCAAAGCGTTTATCGAGCTAATGAAAGGGCGGATTTTGGAGTATCCCTTAACGACGCATTTCCTTTGCGATCGAATCGTGTTCGAGCCCGATTTGCCCTGTACTGTGCAATTAGACGGGGAGTTATATAAGGATTTGCGTTTTGACGCAAAAATTTGTAAAGGTTTGAAGTTATACAAATAAGGACGAACGGAAAACGGAGTATGACGTACGGAACGTATAAAAAAATTTTAGAACGGTTGCCCCATGGGGTATTCGTTTTTGATGAAAAACTGCGCGTGAAATACACGAACGCAGCGTTTCGACGCGTCTTTTCGGAGAAAGTCCGAAGTAAAGGGAACTTGGCGCAAACGCTTGGTTGCAACGAGAGCGAGCAATGCGGCGCGGGGAAATCGTGCGAGTATTGCGCGTTTTTGCGGGTGATTCGCTCGGCGATCCAAGAGAAAACGGAAAAGACGGAAACGGTACATACGAGCGTACGGCGTTCCGGACATACGGACAAGATCTCTATGCGAATCCGCATTTTGCCGTTAGACGAAAAAGGAAAACTGTTTTTAGGGCTCACGGACGGTACGTATCATACGGAAATCGAACGGGAAATGCTGACGGCGCAACAAATGCAACGTCGGTTGTTGCCCGCGGGCAAGAGTATGGGCGGAGTGCCTTATTCGTATATGTATATTCCTTGCTTTGACGTGGGCGGGGATTTGCCCGACGTGTACGAGTTGGACGGACAAACGTACGGCGTACTTGCCGACGTGTCGGGAAAGGGGATTTCCGCGGGTATGCTTTCGGCGTTCGTGAAAGCGGGGTTTGATCGCAAACAACCCGATCTAGCCGTCGCGCTGTCGCAGTTGAATGCAAAATTCAACGAATTAAATCAAGACGAACGCTCGTATATTACGGTGGCGGCGGTGCGTATCGACAAAAAAACGCAAACGCTGAAATACGCCGTAGCGGGGCATAACGCGCCGATTTTGTTGAAGAATTCGCTCGGGATCAACGAAATCGAATCGCCTGCGCCCCCCATTTCAAATTGGATGCCGGAGTATCGGTATCAGGAGAATGCATTCCCGTTTGAGAGCGGCGATATTCTCGCGCTCGTTACCGACGGAGTAACGGAATGCGCGAATGCGCGTGGGGAACTCTTTGGAATCGAGCGAGCGGAAAGCGTTTTGGCGCAATCGCGCAACGCGGAAGACTTTATCGGGAAGCTGAAATCTGCGCTCACCGTATTTTCGGGTGGGAAATTCTCGGACGATATTACGGCGATTGCCTTTGATTTATAAACCAACGTAAGGACGGACGACTATGACAAAAGACCGCATTCGGCGATTTTTTCAAAAACTCAATCATCCGCCCGGCTGGGTGGCGGTATTGACGTACGCGACGGCGTTCGTGATTTGTCCGCTCACGTTGGCGACCGTATTGCTCGGGCAGGGCGGCGGGGTATTCACCGCAATCGCCTACGTGATCAGCGCGGTTTCGTTTATTTATATGACGATGCTGACGGTGGCGGCGATACGGCGTTTCCGTCGGAAAGTGCTCAACGTTGCGGATAAGTATTCGTTTACCCGAAAACTGCATAAGAACTACGAATTCCGTACGTTGGTATTCGGCGCGATCGCGTTTTTATTCAATATCGGCTATACCGTGTTCCTAGTCGTCATGGCTTTTATTGCGGATTCCCTGTTCTACGGAACGTTGGCGGTGTATTATATTTTGCTTTCTACGTCGCGTGGCGGCTTGTTGATCGACGCGAGAAAAAGTGAGCGTAAATATAAAGACGATCCTTGGCGGCTGCAAAAAGAGAAAATCGGCATGTACCGTTACTGCGGTATGATGATGGTAGGGCTTACGCTGGCGCTTGCCGTTTCCGTAGTGGAAATGGTTTCAAAAGGGGAAGGATTCCGAGTCCCGCAAGGCGCGATCTATGCGTTTGCGGCATTCACGCTCTATCGCGTAGCCATGACCGTGTACAACTTTATCAAATCGACGAGATACGACGATTTGACGGTGCGCGCGGTGCGGCATATCAATATGGCGGCGGCATTGGTATCGCTGTTATCCTTGCAAACGGCATTGTTTGCGGCGTTCCCGCCCAAGTTCGACGCGGCGCTTTGGAACGGGATCACAGGTACGGTTGTTTGCATGTCGATCGTAACGCTGGGGACGTATATGTTGGCGTTCGCTTCGAAAGCGAAAAAACGTATTTTACAGGGGCGTGTATGCGTTGAACGCGCAAAAGCTGAACAAAACGAAGCCTATTCCGCGGGCTATAATCGCGCGGATTATTCGGAAGAATACGGAGCGGAAACGGTTACGGTAACGGACGTCTACCGCGACGAAAATTAAAAAAATCATGGAGAGATAACAATGGAGAAAAAATATTACGTAGGGATCGATCTTGGCGGCACGTTTATCAAGGGCGGGATCGTGGACCAAGCAGGGCAAATTGTATATCAAGACAAAGTGCCTACCGAGACGGAAAAAGGCTCGGAAGCCGTAGCAAAGAATATCGCGGGTTTGGTGGAATTGCTGTTGACAAAGAGCGGTTTACAAAAATCCGAAATGATCGGGATTGGCATGGGCGTACCCGGTATGATCGACAGCAAAACGGGTTGCGTGGTCTATTCCAACAATTTGGATTGGAAAGATTTTTATATCGCCGAGCGATTGACGGAGCTTACAGGCTTACCTGTCAAAATCGCGAACGACGCGAACGTAGCCGTACTCGGCGAAGCGAAATTCGGCGCGGCGAAAGGCATGGAAACGGTGATCATGTTGACGCTCGGTACGGGCGTGGGCGGCGGTATTGTCATTGACGGGAAAATGTTCGAAGGCAATAAATCGGCGGGAGCGGAGCTTGGGCACATGGTCATTGTAGCGAACGGTGAGCCTTGTACTTGCGGTCGAAAAGGCTGTTTGGAAGCGTATGCTTCCGCAACGGCTTTGATTCGCGAAACGAAACGGACTATGGAAGCGCATAAAGATAGTAAAATGTGGGAAATCGGCTCGTTAGAAGCGGTTACGGGCAAGACGGCGTTCGATTATAAAGACAGCGATCGGTATGCGAAAGAAGTCGTGGAAAACTATATTTATAAACTGTCGGTAGGGATTACGAATTTTGCGAATATGTTCCGTCCAGACGTAGTATTGTTGGGCGGGGGAGTTTGCGCGCAAGGCGACGCGCTAATCAAACCGTTGCAAGCCTTGTTGAACGCGGAGCTCTACGCCAATACGTTAGGGCCTGCCGTTCCGATCAAGGTAGCGGAGCTTGGAAATTCGGCAGGATTATTGGGTGCGGCAGCGCTTTGGCTGTAAGAAATTTCAGCTGTTTGGAAATTTTGAAGTTTTCCTAAAAAAGCGGGCAAAAACAGTTGACAAAAACGTAAAAACATTCTATACTATATAAGCACTTTGCGGGTGTATTCGCCCGTAAAGTGTGAAAATAGCTTCTTGCATCCATAGCTCAATTGGATAGAGCGTCGAGCTACCCGTGAAGAAAAGCATTGATAATGCTTTTTAGGGGCGAGATAAGTGAGCGACGATAGGTAGTCGCGAACGTGCCCGAACGCAAAGGACAGCTTTGCGTGAGAACGGTCTACGGACCGAAGATATATTCACGGAAATTTAATACTATGCATCCATAGCTCAATTGGATAGAGCGTCGGTCTACGGAACCGAAGGCTAGGGGTTCGGGTCCCTTTGGTTGCACCACCGAAAAAGCACCCATCTTTGGGTGCTTTTTTGGTGG
>JAFVRU010000160.1 GCA_017504065.1 Clostridia bacterium | reverse complement strand
GTAGAGCCTTCTGTCAAACGTACGCTTGCGCCGCTTTGCATTGCAAACGTCGTTGCCGCGTCAGCTTGTACGGAATTGTTTGCTGCGAACGCGCCAATCGACGCTGCCGCGATCCCTGCGATAAGGAAGCTTTTCATCATTGTTTTCTTTTTCATAATTTTGTCCTCCTTTATACGCTCCAGTTCCGATCAGATCCGAACGGATCTTCTTCTGCCGATTCTGTAAGTACGTCGCAAACGTTGTAATACAGAATCTTGAGTTCAACTGTTACATAATTTTTCATACAATCTCTCCTTATAAAAGATTTTTATTTCAATTTTGCTCCCGCATCAAATCATACGTATCGATTTCCTTTGGGGACAAACTTGATCAAGTTTGGATTGCGTTTTTATCGGGGTACGCACCCCCCATTTTTGTTGTTGTATGGCTCTCCTATGTCATCTTGGAGCGTTAGCAATAGGATCTCGTCAATTGAATAGATTCTATCACTTCGCTCTGCTCGTTCCAGAAAGACAATAAGGACACCGAACAAGCAACACCTTACCACTCAAGAAAGATAGAAAGACTCAGTCAAGACATAGTCTTGTCAAGGCATTGCCTTGTCGAGAAAACTCTCTATTACATCGCTTCGTCGCTTCGCGACTCGCGATGACAACTAAATCTTTTTTTTCAGTAATGTAAGTTACTGAAAAGGGCGATCGCCCTTTTTTCGATTTTTCGATTTTCGTGTTTTTGCGAACCAGCTCAGCGGGTTACCCCGCCGAGCGTTCGCATTTTATTTAGCTAAATTTTATATAGCTTATTCTTGTGTTACAGCCGTACCATAAACGTCTTTTTGGTTCGATACCCAATGCATCGAGCCGTCTTTATCCGTAAACGTTACGTTGTACGCGCAAGATTTAATCTTAGCGTCCGTACCCCAACCGTATCTGTGTTCACTACCGCCAGCCGTAGACGTATCGTCAAAGTTGACAAGCGTACCCGTGTACGCGATCGTCGTGTTGTACATAAAGAATTTGTAGTAGTGATCATCTCCGATAACTTGAATCGCCGTGTCTTTCTTTGCGTCGTCGCAAGTCAAGTTGAAATTACAATTTACCAAGTGAATAAACGTCGCATTGGAGTTCGACAACAACATATTGCCTGCATTCCACTTCGTATTGATGATATTCACGTTCAAGAATGCCGTATTATCCGATACGTACCACGTTAACGCCTTCAAATTCGGTGCGTTGTCAAACGTTACGTTCTTCATAACAAACGCTTTATCGTTATTTGCAAACATCGCTGCAGGGAAATTCTTCACCGTGAAACCACGTCCGTCGAACACACCCGCTTTATCGCTATGTCCATAGCAATCAAACGCTGCCGCGCCTTCTTCGTAGGTAATGTTTTGCGTCAAAACAATGTATTGACCTACAAACGGTTTATCCGTCTTCCAAAGCGCCGTCAAAGCTTCCGCCGTGCCGATTTCCATCGTAGCTGCCGTCAACAACGCTGCGTAAGAACCCGTCTTCGTCATAATGACAACCGTGTGTTGACCCGCAGTCGTCGGAACGGTGATACCGTCCGTTTCAAGCGTGTAATCCGTTACCGTTACGCCGTCTACATATACCTTTACGATATCCGCAGCCGCAGGCATTGCCGTTGCACCGAATATGCTAGCCGTTGCTTTCGCTTTGCCTTCGGTGAGCATTGCGTATGCGTTCGTCGTATTTAAGGATTCCAAAACGTCTCTATCGTACAAGTTGTAGTTTTTGTACGAAACGCCCGTTCTTTCAGGATTATCGCTATCCGTGTACGTACCAAAATAGTCCTTTTCGCCATAACCCGTAAGCTGTGCATTCGAAACTACGTTTACGTTTTCAATCGTACCGGAATAATAGCCACCGTCATTCTTGAAGAATGAGAAAGGCGTTTCCGTAAACGCTTCGGGAACGGTGATAATGAAGTTACAATTCTTCATGTTAAGATCTGCCGTAATCGTAGGATTACACAAGAAGCTCGACCAGTTACTCGAAAGCACTCTACCTGTCTTGAAGTAAACGGACATATTGACGTTTTCGAGCGTGCCGCCTTCCCAGTAATCGCCGAAGATACCGTATTCTGAATTGCCTACGATCATGTTTTCGAACGTGATATTCTTAATCGTACCACCCGCCATACGAGCGCCCCACGTACCCCAACCGTAGTTAAAGAAGCCGTTGGTAATCGTGTTGCCCAAACCGTTTAACGTTGCCGTGAAGTCGTGGTCGCCGCTCGAACCACCGAGATTAGTCGTACCGTCTGCCGTGAAGCTATTCGCAAGTACTGCATATTTGTAAGCATTCGCTTTCGATTGACGGAATGCCGCAAAGCTTGCTTGATCGGTAATCACGTAGTCCGCAATGATTACGTCGAATACATACCATACTTCACCCGTCTTCAAGTGAATTTTCGATTCGCCAAGGTTGCCCATGAAGCCCGTTACGTTGACCGTCGTGCCGTCAAGCGTATACGTAGCTTTTTCGTTGTTGATCAAAACTCTCTTCAAGTCGTCAATCGAAACGCCGACTTTCGTCAAATCGATCGCAAACGCGCCGTCGGTGATTTTAATGTATGCTACTTCGTATGTCGTTTCCGATGCGGAATCCGCCATCGCGTAGTAAGGCAATGCAACAAACGCCGTACCCGTCGTATCGTCGCTTGCAATCACCGTTAAGAGCATTGCAATTTGCTTTTCATACGTAAACGTAAGAACGTTGCCTTCTTGCGTGAACGCTACCGATTTACCGATTTCGTTCTTAACCGCGGAGATCGTCTTATCCGTAAGCCCCATCGTCGTAAGATCCAAAGTCCATTTTTCATCTACTACCGTAGGAACAACAGCCGTACGGCTGTCTTTAATGGTTGTGTTGACCCAAGCTTGCGCTTTTTCCGCGTTTACTGCTACTTCGCCTTTTACGTCCGTTTCACCGGGTTGCGCAACCAAACCGTTGACAAGAATATTGACGTTTTCCATATTAATAGCATAGTAACCGTTCGCGTCGTTAAACAACCGCATATTCTTCGTCTTGTCGGGGCTGTTAAATACGATGTTCGCATTCTTCAACATAAACGTGTTTTCATTGCGTCCCGTAGGCATGAACCCAAGATAACCGTCCCAACCGTCAATATACGT
>JAFVRU010000159.1 GCA_017504065.1 Clostridia bacterium | reverse complement strand
GAAATTCTCGGTATCACCGATTACCTTTCCAGAAAACCCAAGGCTTTGTCCGGCGGTCAAAGACAACGTGTTGCGCTCGGTCGTACGATCGTTCGTGAACCCAAGGTATTCTTGCTCGACGAACCTTTGTCGAACTTGGACGCGAAGCTCCGTGCTTCGATGAGAACGGAAATTTCCAAGTTGCACGCTCGTCTTGCTACGACGTTCATCTACGTTACCCACGACCAAGTCGAAGCTATGACGATGGGTACGAGAATCGTTGTTATGAAAGACGGTTTCGTTCAACAAGTAGATACCCCGCAAAACCTTTACGATTATCCTGTAAACCTGTTCGTTGCAGGCTTCATCGGAACGCCGCAAATGAACTTCTTCAAGGAATCCACGTTGACGTCCTCGAAGGGTAAGGTATTCGTGAACTTCACGGGTAACAACCAAATCTTGTTGCCTAAGACGGTTGCTGCGAGAATTAAGAACATCAACGAATATCTCGATACGGGTAAGCCCGTAACGCTCGGTGTTCGTCCCGAAGATATCCATCAAGATCAAATGTTCATTGCGAACTCGCCTGAAACGGTGATGAAAGCTCGTATCGACGTTATCGAAAAACTCGGTGCGGAAACGCAAATCTATTGCGAACTTGATCACGAAGGCAAAGAAGCGTCGGTTATCGACAACTCTACGCAAATGATCGCGAAGATCTCCAGCCGTGCAGTCGTTGCTTTGAACGACGTTATCGAACTCGCATTCGACGCGCATCACATTCATTTATTCGACGGCGAAACGGAAGCTTCGTTGCTTGAAAGAGACGAAGGTTACGAAGTAATCGAAGAAAACGCGGAAGGTTCGGCATTCGTTCCGCCTACACCGCAAGAAATGCGTGAACGTATCGACGCAGCGCGTATCATTACGAAAGAAATGAAAGCGCAAGCGAGAAAGGACGCGAGAATGGCTCGTTTGGCAGCGAAACAACAAGCGCAAGCGGCTGTTGTCGAAGAAGCTCCCGCTGAAGAAGCGCCTGTAGAAGAAGCTCCCGTGGAAGAAGCTCCTGCAGAAGAAAATAAAACCGAAGAATAATCTCGGATAAGCAGTAAAATTGCCCCGCTCTTGGTAAAGAGCGGGGCTTTTTCGTTGCGTAGTGGAGCGTATTACGCGCAGGCTTTGAATAACCGCACCGCAACCGCCGTCATGTCGTCTTTCGCGCTCCCACCATAGGCTTGCATTGCGCGCTGCAACAACTCGTCCGCCAACTGTTGCGGGTTTTTTAAGGGTACAGAGCGTAAAACTTCGTACAGATCGGTCGTTGAGCCGAATGCGTCCACGATCCCGTCGCTCAAAAATAACAAGACGTCGTTTTCCGCGAGCGCGTACGAAGCCGTATCGGGGCGCAATGCGTCGAGTATTCCGAGCGGCAAGGACGAAGTTTCCAATACTTTCACGGTGTTTCCCGATAGAATGAACCCGAGCGGCGAACCGATTTTGACGACGTCAGCGATTCCGCTGTCCAAATCCACTACCGCAATATCTACGCAAGCAAAACTTTCTTCTCTGTTGAACGTCAAGAGTTTGTTGACTGCCGACAGCACGAGCTCGGACGGCATTTTCGCGCGGTAGAAACTCTCTAATAGCGAGATGGTACTTTCCGAAACGCGTTTGGCGTATTCGCCGCTGCCCATACCGTCGGAAAGGGCAACCATAAAACGCCGTTCGTCGATTTTAATAACGGAATGCGTGTCGCCGCTTGCGCTTTCGCCGTTTTTGATCGCGTTTGCGACCCCGAACGCCGCGTCGAAATACGGTTTTTTGCGTAAGATACAACAAAACTTATCGTCGTTTAAGGTGATTTTTTCGGAAATGATCATCGTCGTTTGGAATAAATGCGAAGCGACGGCGGCGATTTTCTTGACGTCCGCTTTTCCGAACGTAACAAGCGACAACGTGGGATTTTGTTCTTCGCCGAATACCAATACTTCCGAACAAACGATCCCCACGCCGAGTAGTGCTACGTTCAATGCTCGTTCCTTATCCGTGTACATGCGTAAAGGTTCGCTTTGCTCCAACGCCAAATTTTTCAGAATTTCGCTCACCCCTTGCGCTTGGTTGGCAAGGAGCGCCCGCCCCGAAGCGGCGTTTTCCGCTTCCGTCATATATTTTCGGTACTCCCCAAGCTGTTTGTTGATCGCATAGAGCAAACCGCTTTGGTTTACGCAGACGTCCGCGAGCTCCCGCGGGATATCGATCAAATGGACTTTGCCTTTCAGACACCCGACGTCTACCAGCTTATCCATCTGCGCTTTTACGTTCTTTTTACTGCAAGCGCGGTAGTGTGGACAGGTTTTACAAACTTCTTCGGCAGCCAAAGCGCGTATGTATTCTTTCGCGCCGTCTTCCGCGGCGTTTGCGCCAAGCGTATGAAAGGTTGTGGTGATTTCCCGAAACACCGCCGAAATTTCGAATAGCTGTTCCCCGATCGCCGCGCGGTTGCGATTGATGGCGATACGTGATAAATGCTTTTCACGATAAAAAACGAGTTTGTTTTCCATGCTCCGTATCAACGGCGTTGGAAGCAGTACAAACAGCAGCGCGGGCAGGACGGCGGACAAGACGGACGGGAGCAATAAATTCGTAGGATACGCGTATAACCCGTCTACGTACCCGTATGCAAAAAATACGGCGAGAAGGCGAACGCGGCGGCGAGCCTGCCCGATTTGATAAACAAAACGATGAACACGCCGTATACGAAGAACCGTTCCGGAGAGAGATTGGCAACGAGAAAAGGCGGCAGCCCGCAAACGAACGCGGCGAGCATGGTCGAGCTGTCTTTTACGGCGCAGGCAAACAGAAGTAGAATAAAAAATGCAATATCCATGTATGCGTTGACGCTTAAAAATCGACACATGCCTACGCCGATTAAGGTAAAGAACAGTACGCAAAATACAATTTCGTCGTTACGCAAACGACATTTTAAGAACTTTTTTAAAAGCGCCTTTGCCGCAACTGCGAACGTAGCGGAAAGCAGAAAAACTCCCGCGGCGATCGCCACTTTTTGTCCGATTTCCCCAAACGTGAAGTTCTCTGTGAACGTAAAGGGTAGCGCGTACGCTTGGAACGGGGCAAACGCAACGAAAGAGCCCAAGCCTAAGGACAAAAACGTCAAGGGGAAAAATCCCGATTTCCAAAACCCCGAAGTTTGCGCGCGGTGTTGCAGAAAAAACCCGAACGAGAGCAAAACGGCTTGCGCGGCGTAGAGCAAAACGACGGTAAGATCGTAGCTTGGCAACGCGGATAGAATATAGAAAAAACTGCTGGGAAAAGCGGACAAGCCCGCCGATTGCATGGCGTAGACGACGGCAAGCCCCAACGGCTCGCCATGGTTGCCGACGAAAAACAGGCACAGCATTGCCAAGGCAAACGAAAGATATAATAGCATTTCCGAAAAATTGCGCTGATTGCGAATACGCATAAAAAACCTCCGCGACGATTTCCACCAAGTATACAGGAAAAAACGTCGCGGAATTTGACTGTTTATGCAAGTTTAACGGAGATTTTCAGCTTTTATTTTCAGGAGTTCACAGGGAAGCCCAAACTGATCAAGATCGCGCGGTTGACGCGGAGCATAGTGGCAGGCGGAAGCTCCCCAATCCGTTCTTTCAAGCGCCTTTTATCCAGCGTGCGGATTTGTTCTAATAAAATCACGCTGTCTTTAGCGAGTCCGTAGGCGGACGGAAGCTCGATATGCGTCGGCAGCTTGGCTTTGTTGATTTTGCTGGTAACGGCTGCGGCGATGATGGTCGGGGAATATTTATTGCCGATATCGTTTTGCACGACGAGTACGGGGCGTATCCCGCCCTGTTCGCTCCCGACGACGGGAGAAAGATCCGCATAATACAATTCACCGCGTTTTACGTTCATAATACCGCTCCTCTTTTGGAAAAACAAAACACTCCCTTCACTTTATTATATGTAGCGCGTGCGTTTTCCGTTATTGTTTTCGTAAGTAGAGTATATCCCGTTTTTCGCACGATTATACTTTTTAGGGAAGAAAAATACCTGCCGCCCCAAAATCAGGGTGGCAGGTACGCGTTTACGTAGGTTGTTATGGAGTTTTATTAACAGTCTTCGTCCAATCCGAGCAAAATATCCGCGCTAATTTCATAAATACGGCAAAGCCTGCGTAAATCGTTCACGCTCGGTTCGGATAAGCCTTGCTCCCAACTTGCATAGCCTGTTTCCGATTTATCCATTAGCTTTGCAACCTGTTTTTGTGTAAAACCCGCTTCTTTGCGCAGCTCTCTCAATGTTTTTCCGATCACGTATTCCATAATATTATTTTACACGAAACCACGAAAAATTAGTTGACAGTACGAATATTTCGTAGTATAATGTTTTCAACCTTGTATTTGGAGAAGTGTTATGAAAAAGGAAATGAAGAAACACAAAATCAGTTTGCGAATCATAAGTTTAGCGCTTGGAATGAGCTGTGCGGTCGGAGTATTCGGGGCATGCGGAAAGAGTAGCAAGCCGAAGACGGACGAAGACATTTTCTTGGCGGTAAAGGAAGCGTATGAGAATTCCTGTGCCTATGAAGGAGCGTATACGCTCGTGGAAACGCATACAGAGACAAGAAATGAACTCGTTAGGAAAATTGAGCGGATTAGCAGCGGCGACGTCGAAAACGGTAAATTTGCGCAAAAAAGCTTTGAGATTGATGAAAATAATGTAAAAAACCTATATGAAGAAGCGAAATGGTTTCAAGATTCGGGGGAAGATTGGTGGTATTATAGCGCTGACGAAGCTGAGAAATGTTATAAAGATGTAGACGGACAGGGCTTAGAGATCGCCTTAGGCGGAATGCCTAGCAAAGCGCTTAAAGCGATGGTATCTTTTACGTTAGCGGATAGCTTTGAAGAGCTTACGCAGGCGTATGAACAGGTAACCGCGGCTTCGCTGTCGTCTTTGCAGTCAAAGTTTCCTAACGCAAGCGGGGCTACGGAGATCGCAGCGGTATACGAAAACGGTGGGTCTGTTGTGCAAATAAAAAGCCACGCAAAAACGGGGGGTGAAAATCAAGCGCCCATTTCGTATACTTCTATTTTTTCTCTTGCGGAAAAAGATGAAAAAATCAGCGATATTTCTATAAAATTAGAATGGAGCGGGGAATCCCAAGGAACGTTGATGTCTCAAGTGGTTGAATATGCGTTTTCTTATACCTATGCGTTTGACGAGAATTTG
>JAFVRU010000158.1 GCA_017504065.1 Clostridia bacterium | reverse complement strand
TGGGCGATACGGTAGGCGCAGGGGGGATCGTGCGGTCTTTGCGTTGTGCGCCAATGATAGAAGAAATTGCATACGCCGTAAAGGAGAATTGTCCGAACGCTTGGGTTATCAATTATACGAATCCCATGACCATGTGCGTAAAGACGTTGTATCGCGTCTTCCCTGAAATTAAAGCGTTTGGGTGTTGCCACGAAGTATTTGCCACACAAAAATTGTTGGCGACGGCATTGGAAGATGTCTATGGTATAAAAGGCGTAACCAGAGAAGAAGTAAAGGTTAATCCGATCGGGATCAACCATTTCACTTGGCTTACGTCCGCAAAATATAATGAATACGATTTGTTCGAAGTCTACCAAAAATTCGTGGAGAAATATTACGAAAGCGGTTATAAGGAAGACAAAGAAGAAAACTGGGCGGATCGGTATTGGAAACGTGCCGAACGGGTAAAGATGGATTTATTCAAAAGATATGGCGTGATTGCAGCTGCGGGAGATCGGCATTTGTCGGAATTTTGCCCCGGAAATTGGTATTTGAAAGACCGAGAAACGGTCGATGAATGGATGTTTGCCATTACCGACGTGGCTTATCGTAAAGAAGATTTAAAAAACCGTAAGAAAAAGAGCGAAGACTTGGTATCAGGTGCAATACAACCGGAAATTACGCCTACGGGCGAAGACGGAGTGAATCAAATGCGCGCGCTGTTAGGCTTGCACGAAATGATTACCAACGTCAATATTCCCAATCAAGGGCAAATTCCCAATTTGCCTTTGGGAGCAGTAGTGGAAACAAACGCGATTTTCAGAACGAACGAAGTTAAACCTGTGTTTGCAGGAGCGATTCCCAAACAATTATATGCGTTAATTGCGCATATCGTTGGGGAGCAAGAAGCGCTGGACGAAGCCATAGCGGAAAGGAATTTGGAAAAAGCGTTTGCGGTATTTGCAGGTAGTCCGCAAGTGCGGTGTTCTTTGGCAGATGCAAGAAAGTTGTTTGATAGGATGATAGAAAATACAAAAGAGTATTTGAAAGACTACGGAGTATAGGAGTATAAGATATGTTTAAAGTAGTTTCACCTGAAAGCATAGGGATAAAAAGCGCTTGGATTGAAAAGTTTATCAAACATTTACAGGGAAAAGGGTTGCCGATGCATGACGTTGTCATTATGCGCGGGAATGCTGTTTGTTGCGAAGCTTATTGGAAGCCCTTTCATAAAGATTTTTGTCATAGACAGTATTCGCAAACAAAATCGTTTACGTCAATTGCGATTGGATTGCTCGAAGAAGAAGGGAAAATTTCTTTGGACGATAAAATTGCCGATTATTTCCGAGATAAAATCAAAAGAAAATTGCCCGAATATTTAGAAAATCAAACCATTCGTGATATGCTGATGATGACTACTACTTCTTATAATGGAGTGAATTGGTTGGTCGCAGAAAACAAGGATATGGTGGATATATATTTCCATCAAACGGAAATTACGCACCCCGCGGGTACGATTTGGCGGTATGACAGTAACGGTTCGCATATTTTATCTATGTTAGTGGAAAAACTATCGGGAAAATCATTGCTCGCATATTTGAAAGAGAAATTATTTAATAAAATGGATGCTTTTCAAAATGCACAAATTCTAAAAGGTCCTGTTGGAGAAAGTTGGGGCGATTCCGCGATGATATGTACTCCCAACGACATGCTTTCCTTTGCGCGTTTGGTTATGAATTACGGGACTTGGCAAGGCGAGCGTTTGATGAATGAACAATATTTGCGGGAAGCGACTTCGGCGTTGACAGCTCTGACGGAATTTGGCAATAGCATTGTTGGGTACGGCTATCAAATTTGGAAATTAAGGAATAATTCGTTCGGATTTCTCGGGCTCGGAAAGCAACTTACCGTTTGTAATCCCGAAAAGGATATTATTCTTGTTTTGAATAGCGATTGTCAAGGCTCGCCTTATGATGTATATGGGATCATCTTCGATTATTATTTTGAAGATATTGTTGAAAATATCACGGAAACCGTGTTGCCTGAAGATCCCGCAGCAAGGGAAAGTTTGCGTAATTTGTGCGATAGTTTAACGCTTCACTCTATACATGGTATACCCAAAACGCAAATCCAAGAGAATATTGACGGAAAAACGTTTCTGGCTTTGGGTGAAAACGCGCAGGGGATTACAAAGTTTTGTTTCTCCTTTGACGGGAAAAACGGGGGTGTATTTCGATATACAAACGCGCAAGGGGATAAGGAATTGCCGTTTGCAATCAATGCCAACGAGTTTTGCAAATTCCCCCAATTTGGGTATTCGAACGAATACGGCGGCTTACCAACAACCGACGGCTATTTGTACGATTGCGCCGTTTCCGCGGCTTGGATGGACAATACCCGCTTTCAAATCTATGTACAGGTAATCGATAAATATTTCGGAAACTGTACCATGACGTTTTGTTTCAAAGACGAATTTGTGGGTGTGGAAATGCGCAAATACGCCGAAGGATTTATGGAAGAATATCAAGGCAGTTTTGTTGCGAAACAAATTTGATACGTGTGTTTCAATAACGTATAGAGCAAAAATACAAGTGGGAAAGGAAAAAACAAAATGGTTAAAATTTTTTTGGTTCGACACGGGTACAGTATAGGCAATGAAAAGGATTTAATAACGGGACATTATGACTGCGATTTGAATGCGGTGGGGTTCAAGCAAGCGGAACTAATCAGCGAATATATTGCGCAAAATCTCCACGTAGACGCCTTTTATTCCAGTAATTTGTGTCGAGCGGTGAATACGATTAAACCTGCGGCGGAGCGGTTACAGTTGCCAATTATTTGCGAACCCGCGTTCAAAGAATTGAGCGCAGGGGATTGGGAAGGACTGTCTTTTGACGAAGCGTCCAAGCTTTACCCCAAAGAATTTAAGGCTTGGGTGAATAAAGAAGACGGTGCAGGACCCGTGCGCGGGGAAACTTGGGAGAGTCTTTATGAACGGACGACGGCGCGCTTAAATACGCTGATGCAAGAATCGGATGGTAAAAATATCGTTATTTGTACGCATGGTGGCGTGATCAAAGTTTTGCAATGCTATTTCATGGGGAAATCGATCAGTTATATGACGGAAATCGATTGGGTATCCAATGCTTCCGTCAGCGAAATTTGGTACGATAACGGTAAGTATGAAATCAAGCAAATGAGCTACGACGACTACTTAAAAGATTTAAAAACACATCTCCCCAAGACCGTGTAAGCGGTTGTTTGTATAAAAGTTTAAAGTCAACAAAAAACCCCGCTGTAGAAGCGGGGTTTTAGCGTATAATTTTACGGGATTTTATGTTCGTTCGTCTTTATATGCTTTCGCTTACGCGCGTTCGACGAATACCTGCCTTTGCGGTTCGCAGGTCAAGTGCAAACCCAGACTCTTGAACGTCTTTTCGTCCACGTGCGACAAAATCACGGTAGAATGGATTTCGCAATTCTTCAGTTTATCGAGTTGCGCCAACGCGCGCTTGGCTTTGGAGTCGTTGACCGCGCAGATGGCAAGCGCCATTAACACTTCGTCCGTATGCAAACGGGGGTTTATCGAGCCCATGTGGTTGACTTTGAGCTTTTGCAGCGGTTCGATGATCGTCGGGGAGATGAGCTCAATTTCGTCGTCGATTCCGCCGAGCATTTTCAATGCGTTTAACAAGCAAGCCGCCGACGCGCCGAGTAGCGTGCTGGTTCTGCCCGTTACGATCCGTCCGTCGTTGAGTTCGATCGCAACGGCGGGCGCAGCCGTTTCTTCGGATTTTGCAAGCGCAGGCGCAACGCATTTCCGATCTTCGATAGAAAAGCCTGTTTTGGACATGAGTAGTTCGATTTTTGCAACGACGTCTTTGCCGATTCGACCTTTTCTTGCGTCGCAAAGCGCGGCGTAATAACGGCGAATGACTTCGCCCTTGGAAGCGTCTTTACACGCTTCGTCGTCCACAATACAAAATCCCGCCATATTCACGCCCATATCCGTGGGGGATTTATAAGGCGACGCGCCTAAAATCTTTTCCAACATCGCGTTGACAACGGGGAAAATTTCCACGTCGCGGTTATAGTTGACCGCAAGCGTATTATACGCGTCCAAATGGAACGGATCGATCATATTCACGTCGTTGAGATCGGCAGTCGCCGCTTCGTACGCGACGTTGACGGGGTGCGAAAGGGGCAGATTCCAAACGGGGAAAGTTTCGAATTTCGCATACCCCGCTTTGACTCCGCGTAAATTTTCGTGGTAAAGTTGGGAAAGACAAGTCGCCATTTTCCCGCTCCCAGGTCCAGGCGCGGTAACGACGACGAGTCGACGACTGGTCGGGATAGACTCGTTCTTGCCATAGCCGTCTTCGCTGCCG
>JAFVRU010000157.1 GCA_017504065.1 Clostridia bacterium | reverse complement strand
CTTCTTTCACCAAAACGGGATATTTTGCTTTCGTAGCTTCTACACGGGTGAAATCTACCGCATACCCGTCGTTATAATAATACGTCTTTCCGCCGTACGTTACGTAATCATCCGAGAATACACCGAAATCTTCCGCTACGAACCCGTATTTGTTCGCGTTCGCGTCGCTGAAATCTTGACGATAGATGATGACGTTATTCCCGTCCATATCGTAATAGTAGCGCGTCGCGCCGTCAAAGATCGCGAACCCGTATTGCGTAAACCGCAAGGATTCTAACTCCGACGTGTAGTACGTGCGAGCTTCCAAGTCGGAAACATGTTTCGCTACGCCCGTCAATACGTTGTAATGATAAACGCCTGCGTCCGTTCCTTCGGAGTTTTGATAATAGAAGAGATTCTCCGTAACAAGTACGTACAACCCGATTTCTTTTTCACCTTTTTCGTTATATTTCGTCGCATTGCCGAGTTTATCCAGCGTAATTACCGACCAGTCTGCATCGTTGACGTACGTTCTCGCCGCTTCCACATGTTCGACTACGAATACGAGCATTTCTTGATTGCTCACAACGTACCATACGAATTCACCCGGGAGTTTGATCTCATCGTCGTCGTCTTGATACGTAACCGTGAATACGTTCCCGTTTTGCGTATACGTACCGTTTTCATCGACGTATACAGGTTCGTATGCGCCCGTTTCGGTATTTCTTACTTTCGTGTAAACGGAAGCCTTGCCGTAACCGTCCAGCATCACGAAGTAATCCGTCAACATTTTGTTGTTCATTACCACGTATTCGCCGTATTCCAAACCGCGTACGGTGAAGCTCTTGTCCGCTTTCAAATCGAAATACAAAGTCGCCGTTTCGGTTACCAAAACGATAACGTTTTCTTTCTCGATCGCGTACACGCCCGTGTACGTTGTGCCGTCGCTGGAAGCGAAGCTTGCCATGAATCCATAGCCGTCCAACGTGAGATACCCGTCGTCCGCTTCGTAATCGCCGTTATATTCTTCATTATATACCGCAATTACGTTGCTTCCCGAATTCATTTGTAAGGGAATGTATTTAAAGCTGATTGTGCCGTCGTTCGACGTAAATTGCCATACCGCCCGACCAAACGCCGTAATGTCCGCCGTTTGCATCGCAGTACCTTCATAATCGACTTGCGTCCGTTCGCCTGCTACCGTTTCCATGACGGAATACGTCGCGACGTCTTTTCCGTCAACGACCTTACCGTTAAAGGTGATCCCCGCGTCCTTACGCGCATAACCGTCCGTACCGAGCAAGTACGCCATATACGGCGCGTGCTTCAAGGTAAGGAACGTTTTTGCTTCAGCGTCGAATTCAAAGTACAAATACCCCGAACCGACCGCCATACGCATCATATTGCCCGACGTTTCGTAAGCGCCGATTTCGAACTTACCCTGTTCGTCGTAAATCGCAAGCCCCGCAACCAACGTGAGCTTCCCACCCAAAGCGGACGTATATTCTACGTCAAAGTCTTGGGCTTCTCCGCCGACCACCGCGGAGTACCAATAATACAATTTATAAGACGTCGTTACCGTATCAATCGCGAATACGAATTCGGTAACCGTAGTAATATCCCAAGGCGTCGTGCCAACGTCCGCCAGCGTATCTTCGTTTGCAAACGTTTTCGCCTCATATTTATAAACGTCTTTCTTTTCCGTTTCCGCATACGTACCGCGAGAAACTTCTACGTATTCTCTATTCGTCGTATAACCGTATACGATCGCATCCCCTTCTACTTCGTTGTTAATCACGAGCATCGGAGCATACCAATAATTTTCATCGTTACGGTAGTTATATTCCGCATATTTCTCATGCTTTTCTTCAACGGTGTATTCCGTCGTCGTATTTCCGTCGCCGAGATCGACTTTTTCACTCGTAATCAAGAATTTATACGTATCGTTGCCCTTTGCAAGCGTTACGATCGTGCCGCCGAAAATCGATTGTTCCGTCGTATAATAGCCTTTAAATTGCGTGCCGTTTACCGTATACGTCGCATTATACGTACCGTCCAACGTCAACGTACCGCCCGCTACCGTCGTATACGTTTTATCAAACGCTTCGTCGTAAATCGCATACCCTTTCGAACCCATTTCTTCCGTAATACGCGCAATCAGATACACCTGACCATAGGTATTTTTCAACGTCAAAATTCCGTCTTCTAAAGTCGAATAGTATACCGCCGAAGACATACCTTGGTTCATAATTGCCATACCGAAGCCCGTCAATTTTATTTGATACAGGGTGGACGAACCCACGCCGCCGTTGTACGTGCCGAACATGGTCAACTCTTCCATCGCGTATTCCGCTTCGTTTCTCACAATGAACACGGGTTGTTCTTTATACGTGCTGACAAACAACGTCAACGTTTGTCCCGCTTTTTCACCTTCCGTAAACGTAGCTACGTAATACCCGTCTTTATCAATAATATACGTACCCTTAGATTCGGTATTCAAACCGCCTTCGCCTTCTACGAAATAACTAATCCCGTTGGAATCGGTTACCAAAACGGTTTCTTTTTCGATCAAGCCCACGCCGTTTTCAAAGCGAGTCTTCGTACCTTGGCGATTCGCGTCGATATAAATGAACATCTCGTCGCTAAGCATTTTCCCAGGATTCTTGGCTTTGCCGTCCGAACCGATGAAAAGGAATTCTTGCTTTTCTGCGTCGTATTCCCCTTTGAAGAATACGCTACCGCGGGAAAGATAAATTTCATCCCCCGCTTTATCGAATAAATATATATAATCGTTGCTACCGAACATATCGACAGCGCCTTGTTTCCAAACGCCGTACAACGTCGTATTTCTTTCAGGAACAAACGTCGACGCTTCGAAGTCCGCTCCGTCTTTGTTATACAAATTCTTTGCAAGGAAATCCGAGCCGTAAACAATCTCGCCGTTCGCGCTCATCGACCAACCGACAAGACAATAACCCTCCGACGTATAATCGGAAGGAATGGTTACAGGCGTACCGTAAACAACCGTTTCGGGTACAACTTCGCTCTTGCTACCGTCAGGGTAGTTGGGGTCGAAACGAACGGTATAAGATTCTCTGTCAAAATAGTGTTTGAAAAGGTTTTCCGAAGTCGTTTCGGAAATCGTTTTCGTCGTAACGGAATTCGCGTGCGCAATTTCTTTAAAGCCCGTCAAAGTTTGCTCGGACGTAAAGGGAACGCCCGCGTATTCGTAACCGATAATGCTTTCGCCGATCTTTTCATAATCGGTTTGCGCCAAGTTTTGTCCCCAAAGCTCTACCGTGTAGGGAACTTTGTATTTCGCCGTGAGCGACAATTCCTCAGCGGGCATACGCAAATTTTTCGCGAGTTCCGCGTCGCCGTTGAACCACGCGCCGAATTGAACGCCTGCTTTCGTAGGCACGTACGCTTGTACGCCGTCGTATACGTTCGCGCCTTCTTTCAAGTACACGTACGTCGTCGACAAAGACCCGCCGTCGAGATTAAAATTAACTTTATAGCCTTTCGCCCATTTTGCGTAATATGTAGCGCTACCGTCTACCACGACCTTTGTTACGGGATCTCCCGTGAACTCCGCATTCGTGTACCAACCGTCGAATACGTAGCCTTCGTAAACGGGAATGGGCAATTCAACTTCTTCGCCCTGTTCCACTTCTACGTCTTCCACGCCCGTACCGCCGTTTAATTCAAACGTAAATTCCAGCGATCCGCTACCGCTCTTTTTACAACCGGAAATGAAAACGACAGTCATGCTGACCAATGCGGTCAACATCGCCAACAACAGAATTTTTATACCTTTTTTCATTCTGATTACTCCTCCGAGCCAGACGCCCGTCTTTTTATTATATCACTTTCCCCGCTCAACTGTCAAACAAATATTGCTTCCTATTTTATACTTTTACAAAAACGATCTTACTCTTCGTAAACCACGTCGTCGTCTGCAGGTTCTTCGGGCTCTTCGGGTTCAACCGGTTCGCCTTCCGTCCAATGCGCGTACAAAGTCGTTCCGACGGGAACTTCCGCAAGCTGCGCAGCCGAATACACGACTGCCCCGTCCGGACTTGTTTTCCAACCCGCAAACGTGAACCCGTCCCGTAACGGAGCGGTAATTCCGCCCGAAGCCGTTGCGTATTCCAACGTTTCTGCCGTTACCGTTACAGACGAAACGTAACCGTCCGTCAACGTACAACCGTAAACCACAGGCCGCCGGGAAGAATTCCAACGTTCGTCCCATGCAGACGTATCCGCGTCCGCCGATACGTAAACGGTCATTTTCGAACCGCCGTAAAGCGCGTGTCTATCGATCTTTTGCACTTCGCCGTTTATGGTGATCGACGTTAATTTGGACATGCCTTTAAAGGAATATTTCCCAACCAACTGCACAGGACCGTTGATCCATACTTTCCGCACGTTTTCCGCGCCGTAGAACGCATACTCTCCAATCGTTTCCACGCCGTTTCCGATCACGATTTCTCTCGCTGCCGCGCATTTGTAAAACGCGCCTTTTCCGATGGATTTGACCGTGCCGGGGATATAGATTGCCGCCAGCGACGAGCAATCCTTAAATGCATACGTAGGGATTTCTCTCAAGCCCGCGCCGATTGTCAAATTCGTCAAAGCCGCACAGCTACCGAACGAACGCGCGCCAATCTCCGTCAACGTGTCGGGTAACGTAAGATCGGTTACCGACATACAGCTATAGAACGCATAATTGCCGATGCGTTCCAATTTTTTGCCTAAATCCAACGTTTTCATATTTTTACAGTCATAGAACGCATAATCGCCAATTGTTGTCACACGGCTACCGGAAAGATCCATATCGTTCAATTTTTCACACTTATAAAACGCTGAACGTCCAATCGATTGCAACATTTTGGGCATCGATACGTTTACGAGCGAAGAACATTTATAAAACGTAAAGTCTTCGATTTTCGTTACGTTCAAATTGAGCCCAATCGCACCCAAACTACTGCATTCGTAGAACGCGCCATAGCCGATATATTCGGGGTAAGCGGAGTTCAAAACGCTTTGCAACTTATCCGCTTGATAGAACGCAAAATCTGCAATTCCGATCGTGTTTTCGCGCAACGTAACCGAAACGCCTGTACCTTTATAGCCGACAACCCAATTCCCTGCATATAACACGCCGTCCGACGTATTCGTATTCCAGAGCCCGGAATTTTTAAACGCGTCCATACCTACCGATTCTAAAGAATCGGGAACTAGTAAAACGTTCGTATTCGTACTATTATTCAAGGCCGAACAACCTGCAAACGCCCCGTCTCCAATTCTTTTTAAACCAAACGCCAACGACGGACGCCCCAAGAACGTGCAATTCTTGAACGCATAATCCCCAATTTCAATCAAAGAAGCAGTCGTCGTCAATGCGGTTAATTCAATACAACCGTAAAATGCATATTTCCCAACGTATTGAATGGAAGTCGAGAATACGATCTTTTTAAGTTTTGGACTGATTGCAAACGTCGCGTCCGCAATCCCAACCGTATCCGCTCTAAACGTATCCGATACAATTTCCGTCAATTCTTTCAACGTATCTTGCGCACAAGCAATGACCCATTTCCCAACGTAAATATACGGTTCGTTCGCTTTGTTTTCCAACGCTTTATTATACAACGCCGTACCCAAAAAGGCTTGTTCCCCAATATGTGTGATCGTATCGGGAACGGTAACCGCTTCCAACGCTGTAGCACCGTAAAAACAACCGAATCCAATCGATTCCATACCCTGCGGCAATGCAATCGATTTTACTGCGTTGCAATACGCAAAAGTGTAATCATTGAGCGCTTTTAACGTACTGTTTTCAGCAAACGTAATCGTTTCTAGCTTTTCACAGCGGTGGAAGGCTTTTACTGCGATGTCTTTAACGCCGCTTCCGATGGTCAACTTCGTCAAAGCAAGGTTATCTAAAAACGCACTATCTCCTATACTTTGTACAGAATTCGGCAATACGATTTCTTTGAGCGCTTCGCAATAAGCAAACGCTTTCGCTTCAATTTTTTCTACGCCTTCTCCGAGTGTTAAACTCTCTAACGCGTCGCAATAAATGAACGCAGCCTCGCTAATAGATTTCACGCTACCGGGAATGGAAACGGACGTCAACGCTTTACAAGATTGGAAAGCCGAAACCCCAATCGAAACCACCGATTCGGGAATGGTAATAGACGTCAGTTTCGAGCAATTACGGAATGCGCTTTCCCCGATCGTCTTGACGTTTGATCCTATGACAATGCTTTCAATATTTTTATTCTTATGGAATGCTTTATCCGCAATACTAGTAACTGGTTTTCCGCGATAATACTCTTCAATCTCCACGTGTCCGGACGCGCTACCCGCTCTGGTCAATTCATATTCTGTATTATTGATCAACGTATATACGCAACCCGTCTCGAAGCCTTTTTCAAACTCGATCGCTTTCGACCAAGACGAATCTCCATCGCCAGCACCGGCGATTGCTTTGACTCGAATTTCATAGATTCCTTGTTCAAGATTTGCTAACGAATAAACCGTTTTATAGGATGTTTTCGTCTTTTTAACGTCGTTGTCTACGTCCAAAATCTCTACCGTGTATCTTTTTGCGTCTTTTACAACGTCCCACGAAAGCTGATAATCTTCACTGATTTCAAGCCCTGTTGGAGCAGATAACCCGCCGTCTTTACATCCGGAGAGAAAGAACACGGGAAATGCACAGCAGATACAGCAAAGTAACGCAACGATTCTTTTTATGATTTTCATTACAACCTCCTTTGGGCAACAAAACAGCGCTCGTCGCCCGTTTGGACAAATTTTCCTTACTCGACACCGAAATGTCAAATGGAGAAAACCGTCAGGTTATTTTTGTTGACTATTTTTTTTCTTTTCAGCTTTCTTTTCTTTATATGCACGAATAATTTCATGCGGCCACTTGAACTTAAACTTTCGCACAGCAATATCCGTCAAGAACAATACGATCGCGATAATAATGAAGATGAGTTTCGGATCGAAACTTCTAGTTAAGTCTTGCGCAAAACCGTCTAAAATTTCTTCGGGATTCTCTAAATCCTCCACGAAACTTCCATTGCCACTCTGCGCGAGTCCGCTTAAGAACGTCATCAGCTCGGTTTCACTGACTGCCAGCATATCGTATTCTTCGGAATACGAGAACGTTTTAAATGTTTCTGCCGTCGCTACTACTTCGTTGTCCGCATTGTATTTCGTAACGATAATTTGATACAAACCGCTCTCTTTGACGATAAAATCACAACGACTGTAACGGTTAGACGCCGCCAATTCGGAAACTACGTAATATGCTTTTCCTCGCAATTCCTCTTTTGAACCTTGCGTTTTCTCGTTCATAGACAACGTTCCGCCGTCGGGATTGGAAACAGAGAAAATCTCCGCTTTGACATATTCTCCGTCTCGGATCGTCGTATATACGCTTAAATGGTTCGTATAATTATCTTCTTTTAATTCCAACCTTAGTTCGTTCGGTTCAATATTCTCCAACGGCATCAAATTTTTGATAACGTTTCGAATAAACTGCTTTCCGCTTTCATCTGCAACAAATTCGCTCGAGAAATTTCCCTTTAAGTCAAACATGAAACTGCCGACCATACCTTTCCCGTATTTCCATTGCGCATATAACGGCGCACCGTACTCGGTTTCTAAGATGACTTCGACATCCTTGCTTTCTTTTTTCTTAACCCCGTAAAATGCGCTCAACTCCATGGTTAAACGTTTTTCTTCTACGCCTTCACCACGTTCAACGCCTTGTAATAATGGAGAAAATTCATTCGCAACACGGGGCACAATGGGTTCGGTATCATTAATCGCCGCAATTACGGGCATTTTTAATTCTTCCCGCATTTCGTCAACTAGGTCCGCATTTTTGCTCTCAACCGTACTCAATTCTCCGCCGCCGGTTTGGGTTAATTGATACATCTTGTTATAGGGATCCGTTGCATTTGGATCAATGGGCATTTTTTGAATACCGATCCCAATAACCGATACCGTAACATCGCTTCTTTGGTGTACGTTTTCAATAGCAAGTTTGGAATCTTCAAAGTCAGAAACCCCACCGTCCGTAACCAAAATAATATGTTTTTTCGCAATTTTAGTGTTTGCGTTCAACTCTTGCGCGGCGCTTTTAATTGCTTGCGAATATACCGTACCGCCGCCTTCCACGTCTAACAACGCCAACATTTTTTCTCGAATTAAGTCGCGTTGTGTCAAGCTTGTGAGCCGTAAAATTTTTCCGTAAACGGAATCCAAAGTCATTACACCGATATAATCGCGTTCAGAAAGCACTTCCGGCTCTAAACATGTCAGCGCGCCTGCAACCGCCCAATCCAAAGGACGATCCCCGACGTTAGACCCCAACATAGACCCAGAAACGTCGATAACGATCATTACCCCAACGGGGGGAGTGTATTGAACAGCTTCAATCGGCAGCATTTGTTGATACAACGATCCGTACATGGTATCTTGATTGTATACGTTCGATTCG
>JAFVRU010000156.1 GCA_017504065.1 Clostridia bacterium | reverse complement strand
TCCACGCCAAGAAAATAATCTTCGCAAAAAGAAGGAAGTTCGTTTAATAACTCCGCAATCCGATCGATGTCCTGAATATTACGTTTCGTATAGTAGCTCTCTTTTTTCATAATTCTATTGTAACGAAATAAGGGGGAGAAGTCAAGGAAATCGTCGGTTTTTCCGAAAAGTTATAAAAAAATTGCATTCTTTGGCAACCATTTTCTTGATAAAAAACCGCGCAAGTCCTTTATTTTAAAGAGAAAAACGCGCGGTGGGGAATAGATCAAACATTTCGTAAAATGCAGCTTTTACGAAAACTTAACCGCATAAAACCGTGAAAACGGCTTTTGCGGTTAAAATCTTGCGGATAAAAAATTTATTGTTTTATAAAGATTCCATAAGAATATGGATCTATGGGAATTTCTTTTTCATAAACGATTCCTTGAAAACAATCGGTAAAACAATTTGAACTTTCTAACAAATACCGTTTTGAAGAATTGTTTACAAACACGTACAATTCGTGTTGATCTTTCACTCGCTTAAAATAAAATAATCCGTCTTGAACGCAAATTTCTCGAAATTCGCCGTCTTTAAAGATGGAACGGTACTCTTTTCGGATTTTTCCCAAAGTTTGATAAAAACCAATCAAATGATCGTTTATATGTTCCCAATCAAAACATCTACGGCAAAACGGATCGATGTGTCCTTCCATACCGTTTTCATCGCCGTAATAAACGCACGGAACGCCCGGCATAGTATATTGTAAAACAGCCGCCATTTTCAGTTTTTCAATCGCGCAAGCTTTTGCGTTACCGTCTAAATACGCCCAAGCGCTTGCCATTTCTTCTTTATTTTGGCAGGAAATACCGCCTAAAACGGTTAAAATACGCGACGTATCGTGCGTACCGAGTATATTCATCAAACAATCGACCGTTTGTTTCGGATAATGGTTGATTAAAGCTCGGACAATTTGTAATAAGTCCGCGGCATTTCCCGTTTGAATATACCGAATAATCCCGTCTTTCAAAGGATAATTCATCACGCTGTCCAATTCGTAGCCCTGTAAATATTCCCGCCGTTTCGAATACGCGATTTTGTTTGACGCATCTTCCCAAACTTCCCCGATGATCACGGCTTCAGGATTGCTTTCTTTGACGGATTTTCGCAGCTTTTTCAAGAAAAAATCAGGCAATTCGTCGGCTACGTCCAAGCGATATCCGCCGATCCCGAATTGCAGCCATTTCTTTAAAACACCGCCCTTTTCAAAAATAAAATCCTGATATTCTTGGGAGTTTTCATTGACTTCGGGCAATATATCAATTCCCCACCAACTACTGTACCGATTGGGAAATTCTTGAAACGAATACCAAGAATAATACGGCGAATCTTTGGATTGATACGCGCCGATAGACGGATATTGTCCGTACTTATTAAAATACACGCTATTATCACCTGTATGATTGAAAACTCCGTCTAAAATGAGCTTTATACCGTGTTTTTCCGCTTCTTGTACTAACTCCGCAAAATCTTCTTCCGCGCCCAAAAACGGATCAATTTTTAAATAATCTGACGTATCGTAACGGTGATTTGAAGCCGCTTCGAATATGGGATTTAAATACAAAACGGTAACGCCGAGCTTTTTTAAATACGGCAATTTGCTTTGAATTCCTTTTAAATTCCCGCCGAAAAAGTCGTTATTCAATACTTTTCCTTGCTCGTTTGGACGAAACGTCGGCTCGCCGCCCCAATCATTTCTTGCAATTCTCCCTGTTATGTCTGGCATAGAACCTTTTTTGCAAAAGCGATCGGGAAAAATTTGATACATAACGCCGCCCTTAAACCAATCTGGCGTTTGATAATCCTCGGAATAAACGGTTAAAAGAAATTCGTCCGTTGCTTGATCGCGTATTGCGCCGTATTCCAAAGCTCCGCAAACAATATGCCCCGCATTTTCGATATAAAAGCTATAGAAATATAAGCCTATTTCATGAATTTTTAAGGAAACCGTCCAACCAAACGGCGTGATCTCCATTGGATACGATTGCATTGGCTCTCCGTCGCGATGAAGCTGTAAAAACCCGTTTTGTTCGGGACGAATACAGACGTCGGCGGAAGGCGTTTGAATGGGATATTCTAAAACAGCCGATTGTTGTTGGGCTGTTTTTAACGAGTAAACGTTCAGTTGTAGCGTATCCCCTTGCCGAATTGCTCCGATCAAGTTTTTGCAAGCGGTATCTAACGGATTATAATAAATATACATAAAGACCTTTTATCGATTAAAAAGCCGTAAAAATTTACAGCTTTTTAATCGGATACTTATAGATTGTGTAAAAAATACGTTTTTAATCGTGCAAAGGCTGCAAATTCCAAATATTTTCAGCGTAATCGCGAATACTTCTATCCGCCGCAAAAAATCCCGCAGCTGCAATATTCCGCAAGGATTTTTGGTTCCAAGTCCTTTTATCCGTTGCGTATAATTTGGAAATTTCTTGTTGCGTTGTCAAATACGATTGATAATCCGCCATGCACATATACGGATCGGCAATCGGCGAACCCGTCAACAAATAGTTGGCAATATCCGAGAACGATTCCCCGTTGAACCCGACGATTAAGGCTTCAATAACCTTACGCAACATCGGATCGTTATTATAATAAACGCTCGCAGAATAGCCGTTTCGCCAAATTTCGGAAACTTCGTCCGCTTTTAAGCCGAAAATGAAGATATTGTCATTTCCGACGTGTTCGGTCATTTCCACGTTCGCGCCATCGTAAGTGCCGATCGTTAACGCGCCGTTGATCATGAATTTCATGTTCCCCGTTCCGCTCGCTTCTTTCCCTGCAAGCGAAATTTGTTCGGAGATTTCCGAAGCATGCATCAACGTTTCCGACATAGTTACGTTATAATCTTCCATATACACGACGTTAAGTTTTTCTGCGATTTTCGGGTGCTTCCGAATATCTTCCGCAAGGAAACAAATGAGCTTGATGATCTTTTTCGCCATATAGTATCCAGCCGCAGCTTTTGCAGCAAAGATATACGTTTTCGGTTGCATCGGCGTATCGGGATTTTCTTTCAAAATCAAATAATCCGTAATAATATGAAGTACGTTCAAAAGCTGCCGTTTATATTCGTGTAAACGCTTGGCTTGCACGTCGAAAATGGTATTCGGATCAATCAAGACGCCCTGTTTTTTATAGGCAAAATCCGCAAACTGTTTCTTTTTCAACTGTTTGATTTCTTCCAAACGTTTCAAAACGCTATCGTCGTTCTCATATTTTTTAAACTCGGCAAGTTTCGCCGCGTTTTTCGCATAGCCTTCGCCGATACATTCGTCTAACAACGCGCAAAGTTCGGGGTTGGATTGATTCAACCAACGTCTATGCGCAATCCCGTTCGTAACGTTCGTGAATTTTTCAGGCGTATATTCATAGAAATCCTTAAAGATGCTCTTTTTAATAATTTCGCTGTGCAAACCCGAAACCCCGTTGACGTGATGCGAACCGTGCACCGACAAATTCGCCATCTTCACAACGTTGTAGGACATGATCGCCATACGGGAAATTTTATCCCAATCGCCGGGGAAACGAGTCCAAAGATCTTCGCAAAACCGACGGTTGATTTCTTTTAAAATGGAGTAAATACGCGGCAATCTTCTCGCAATCAAATCTTCCGGCCAAGTTTCTAAAGCTTCCGCCAAAACGGTATGATTCGTATATGCGCAAACAGACGTCGTAATATTCCACGCTTCGTCCCAATTCATGCCGTTTTCATCGATCAATAGACGCATCAATTCAGGAATCGCCAAAGCGGGGTGCGTATCGTTCAAGTGAATCGCCGCCATTTTCGGTAACAATTTGAGCGAGCCGTATCTACGTTTATGATCGGCTAAAATATTTTGTAACGACGCGGAAACAAGGAAATATTGCTGTTTTAAACGCAAGGATTTCCCTTCTACGTGGTTATCTGCAGGGTACAGAACTTTGGAAATGAGTTCCGCTTCGTTATCGTCTTTCATAACCGAAGCATAATCGCCTTGCGAGAACAGTTTCATATCGAAATTTTGAACACTACGCGCTTTCCATAACCGCAAAACGGACACCGCTTTACTATCGTACCCGGAAACCATCATATCGTAAGCCACCGCTTGCACTTCTTTTGCGTCGCGGTAAATTGCTTCCAATCCGTTTTCCGTCCACTTTTCTTCGATATATCCGTCGAATTTTACGGTAAAGACCTTATCGCTTCTTTGCGTCAACCAAACTTCGCCGCCCGGCAACCACACGTCGGGCAACTCCGTTTGCCAACCTTCTACGATCTTTTGCTTGAATAATCCGTAATCATAGCGGATCGAGTACCCCATAGCAGGATAATCCCCCGAAGCCAAAGCGTCTAAGAAACAAGCCGCCAAACGCCCAAGACCGCCGTTTCCGAGTCCTGCGTCAGGTTCTAATTCATAGAGTTCTTCCAACGTAACGTCGTATTCCTTTAAAGCTTCGGCGAATGCGTTTTCCAAACCGAGATTAAACACGCTGTTTTTTAACGAACGCCCCATCAAGAATTCCATGCAAAGATAATACACGCGTTTTGCTTTCGCGGTTTTCGTCGTTAAATGGAATTGATGCCGTTTTTCCAGCATGATATCCCGAATGCTCATAACCACGGCTTTGTAAAGTTGTTCTTTCCGCGCTTCCGACGGCGCTACGCCGAAATAGCGGGAAAGCTTTCCTTTGATCAATTCCTTGGCTTCAGTTTCCGTAATGTTTTGTTTGCTCATATTAAAAACAACTCTCCTAAAAATTTTTCCTCTCGTATTCCCCTTTAAAGCTGTTTTAATGCATATTGAACGTTTCTTCGTAAAGCGTTTTATATTCTTCCGCGGAGCGCGACCACGAGAAATCCGTCGTCATCGCCACTTTCATTAAGTTTTGCCAAATTTCCGTATTTCTATACGCGTCTAACGCTTCGTGAACCACGTACAACATATCGTATGCATTGCAGGAAGCGAACGTAAACCCGTTCCCGCCCAAAGCAAAAGGCTTGATACTGTCGTATAATCCACCCGTTTCCCGTACAATGGGAACTGCCGCGTAACGGGACGCGATCATTTGGGAAAGCCCGCAAGGCTCGCTGACGGACGGCATTAAAAATACGTCTGCGCCCGAATAAATCTTTCTCGAAAGATCGGCGTTGAACGTGATGTTCGCGGAGAACTTCCCTTCGTATCTTGCGCCCAAATCCTTGAAATATTCTTCATACGCCGTATCGCCCGTTCCAAGCAACACGAATTGCACGTCTTCGTGTAAAATATCTTCCGCAACCGCTTTGACAAGCTCCACGCCCTTATGCGCGACAAGTCGCGTGATCATAGCGATCATCGGCACGTCTTTTACGGGCAAACCGAGCATTTTTTGCAATTCGCTCTTACAAACCTTTTTCCCGTCAAGCTGTTCAGGTGTATAATTCGCAAAT